>JAFGBA010000309.1 GCA_016933395.1 Sedimentisphaerales bacterium
CGCGGGTAGGATGCCCGCGGCACGGGGGTGGGCGGCCCAGTGGTTGATTAAGGCAATAATTGCCGGGTGGTTTGAGGGTTAAGCGCAAAAGTTGCGCTGTGGATAAGTGGGGGATATTTGGGGGAGGGGGTAGGGGGATAATCATTTTGTGGAATTTTTATATTTGTAAGTATATATATATCAAGCGTTTATGTTTCGTCCGATAATTATTTTGAAATTATTGGTCCGATATTTTCGCATCGGCACGGTGTTTGCGATTAGTGCCATCAGGATGTACTGACAAAGCAAAAGGCTTTCACGGTAGTTCGGAGAACGGAAGTGAAGGCATAACGTCGAGAGGGCAAAGGACCTGCGAACGGATGCGTAGAATGCCCAATACAACGGCGAGCGCGGCAAAGGATGACGCGACTCGCCCGGATGCATGGCTGGCGGAGCTGGCGGACGGCCGACTGGCGCAAAGGATTGCTGATGCGGCCCGGATGGCGATGGTGAGCCACATGCATCAAACGGCACAGGCAATGCAGTCTTCCGTCGAGGCTGAGCACTCGGCACAACATGCTTAGGGATGAGCAATGTTATATGGCTTATATCAATCCGTCGCTGGGGCGCTGGCCAACAGCTATAGGCAGGATGTCGTAGCGAATAACCTGGCCAACGTGGATACGGTTGCGTTCAAACGCGATTTGGCGTTGTTGCAGGCGCGGCCGACCGAGAGCGCTACGAGCGGCGACAGACGACACACCACCGCCCTGTTGGAGCAACTGGGTGGTGGAACCTTTGCGCTGCCGACGTGGACGGACTTTACGCCGGGCGCTTTGGAAGAGACGGGCAATAAGCTGGATGTGGCGCTGACGGGGCGGGGGTTTTTCATGGTGGATGACGGGGGCCAAACCAAGTACACGCGCGACGGGCGTTTCCGGATTAACGATCAGAATCAACTGGTGACACAAACACAGGGATTGGTCGTGCTGGATAACTCGGGCAATCCCATCGAAGTGGACCGGGCGCGTCTGGATGTGCTTGTCGTGGATGAATCCGGGAGTATCAGCCAGGGTAGTGATGTGTTGGGGCAGTTAGGGGTGGTGGATTTTTCGGATACGAAAGCATTGAAGAAGGAAGGGAATAATTTCTACACATCAGCAGGCGGTGCGCCTAAAGCGGTGGGAACCGAGACGCTGGTGAAACAGGGGATGCTGGAATCGTCGGGCGTATCGGAGGTGTCGGAACTGGTGAATTTGATTCGCGTTCAAAGATTGTTTCAGAGCAATTTCAATATGTTGAAAATACAAGATCAGGTGTTGAACCAGGCGGTGACGCGCCTGGCGGCGATAACATAATAAAGAACAGGAACTGAATTATGGCGCTAACGGCATTAAATGCAGCGGCGACGGGCATGAAGGCGATGGACACCCAGTTGGATGTCATCGCCAACAATCTGGCCAACGCGGGGACGGTGGGCTTCAAGAGCCAGCGGGTGAATTTCGAGGATTTGTTTTACGAAGAACGCCGCCAGCCGGGGGCGTTGAATTCATTGGGGCAAAAGACCGCGACGGGATTATTCGTGGGTCTGGGCGTGCGGGTGTCGAACACACAGTTGGATTTACGCACCGGTCCGTTGGAAAACACTGACCAGGCGCTGGACGTGGCCATTCAAGGAGAAGGATTTTTTAAAGTGACAACGTTTGACGGTATCGGCGAAGGGGAGGCCTATACCCGGGCGGGTAATTTTACGGTGAATGATGAAGGTGAACTTATTTTGGGAACGGTGAACGGTCCGATGCTGGACGGCGGCATCACTATAGACCCCAACGCCGACAAGACGACGATTACCATCACCGGCGACGGCATGGTAAAAGGATTGGTGGACGGCGTGGAGACCGAGTTCGGTCAGATCCCGCTGTACCGATTTCCCAATGCGCACGGATTGCGACTTGCCGGCGGAAATCTATTGGTGGAAAGCGACGCCAGCGGCGCCGCCGAGGCGGGGTATCCGGGCGATCCGGGATTCGGCACGCTGGTGCAGCGGTTTCTGGAGGCGAGCAACGTGGATTCCGTGAAGGAACTGGTAAACATGATTCGCACGCAGCGCACGTTCGAATTGAATTCCCAGAGCATCAAGGCGGCGGATGAAAGCATGCGCGTCGTGAGTCGATTGGGAGCATAGTTGTTGGCGCGAAGAACAAGGAATCTGAAAAAATAAAATAATGAACGGATTAAAGCAGAAACTTATAGGGACGATAGCGATCATCATCATGATAACGATGTTGTCCGGCCGCGTCTGGGGACGGGACGCGATTCGCATGCGTGACCAGGCCAACACGGCGCATGAAGCGGTACGGTTAACAGATATTGCGGATATTGTCACGGCCGACGAGGACCTTTTACCGCGACTGGAACAATTGGTGGTGCTGACGTTTACGGAAGGGATGGTGCAGGCGGATATCAGTATGTTTGATATCAATCGTGCGTTGGCGCAGGCGGGAATGCAACCGGCGACGTTTGATATTTATGGAGCAAGTTATTGTGCGATCAGCCGAGACGTTGCTTCGCCAACAAAGGATCAAGGGGAAAATAATGAACGAGAACGCCGGCAGCCGACTCAACCGCCGTTTGATGGAGCGGCGGCGCCCGAAGGAGGAGGAAATGATTTTTCTGAGGGGAGACCGACTTTAGCCGCGTCGCTGGAGGCCATCGTAAGAAAAGCGGCGCCGTGCGAGGAGAATCGCCTGAGGGTGGAATGGGATGAGGGGGACAAAGACTATCTGGCCCAGGCCTGCGAGGCGGATCAATTCGAGATTCGGCCTCGCGGCCGCGTCGGATTGGGTGAGATATGTTTTGAGGTGCGCAGTAAAGACCCCGAAGGAAAGGAACAACGCCGCCTGGTAGAAGGAAAGGTGTGGTGCATGTGCGAGATGGTGACGGCGCAGCGGACCATTAACGCGGGCAAGACCATCAGCGCCAAAGACGTGACAGTGACGGCGCAGAAGGTAATGGATTTGCGCGAGGTGGGATTGCAGGATGCGGCGGCGGTCGTGGGGCAGGCGGCCCGGCGGACGATTCGAGCACAACAGGTTATCGGGGCCACGGATTTGATGAAGGTTCTTCTGGTGCGGCGCAATGACACGGTGGAAGTCAGTACGCGCATCGGAGCGGTAAGCGTACATCGGCAAGCAACGGCTCTGGGAGACGGCGGCCTGGGTGAAACCATCAGTGTGCGCGATACGGATAATCACATTGTCATCCAGGGTAAAGTCGCCGGGCCTGGTGCGGTGGTAGTGGACGAAAACGTCAAGGTCGCGCCGTTGATCGATGCGGATAAACGGTGCGCCGATCAGAAATTGTCGTGTTCCCGTGAAAGGTTGAACAGATGAAACGAACGATAACGACGGTGTTATCACTGGTTTTGGGATTGGCGGGGATTGTTGGGGCGCAGGAAAACAGTTTGTACCGGCGCGCCGATAGCGAGGCCCAGGCAAAAAACCGCCGCGGGGGCATATATGTACAGAATGTTTCGAGCAGCGGCTCTTCGACCGAAGAATATGGATTGAACAAAACGAATTACACGCCCGTTCTGAAGGCGTCGTGGTTTACCGTGGAAGAACCATCGCCGAAGGATTTTCGGGTGCATGATCTGGTGACGATTGTCGTGAACGAGGTAAGCAAACACTCGACATCGGCGGACACCAAGACGGAGCGCTCGTATGATTTACAGGCGGCGTTAAATGAATGGTTTAAGCTGGAGCAGGAAGCGCTGCGGCCCAAGTCGACCAACGCGGAAGCACCCAAGGCCAATGTCTCTTTTAACCGGGAATTCGAAGGCAAGGGCGACGTGGAGCGTGAAGACACCATGAGCGCGCGGATTCAGGCGGAAATCATCGACATCATGCCCAACGGCAACCTCGTGCTGGAGGCGACGCACCGGATGGAGATGGACGAAGAGGTGACGATGATTACGCTGACGGGAACGTGCCGCAGCAAGGACGTGGGCATTGATAACACGGTGATTTCGTCCAAGGTGGCGGACTTGCGGCTGAAAAAGACGCATGAAGGCGTGGCGCGGGACGCCGTTAAACGCGGATTATTATCAGGATTATTGGATTGGCTGGCGATTTTTTAAACATGAAGAATAATAGGAAAATAATTTTTGTGTTGATTGTCGCGGCGGTTGTAAGCACAGGGAGTAAATCCGCCTGGGGATTGACGCGCATTCGTGATATTGCCCGGCCGTTGGGAGAGCGCAACAACAAACTCATCGGCCAGGGTTTGGTGGTGGGTCTGAAAGGGACGGGCGACGGGGGCGATTCGCTGGTTACCATGAAGATGCTGCAGGTGTGCCTGCAAAAACTTGGCAGTCCGGCGGAAGTATCGGAGTTAAAGAACGCAAAGAACGCGGCAATAGTGGTCGTCACCGCTGATTTGGGGCGCAACGGCATTCGCAACGGCGACAAGATCGACGTGCAAGTGTCGAGTTTATACAACGCCAAGAGTTTGGAGGGCGGCATGCTGATCGTCACGCATTTGAGGAGCATGAGCTATGCGGATGATCGCGTGTACGCCGTGGCGCAAGGACCGATCACGATACCCAATGCGCAAACGCCGACCGTGGGTGTGGTGCCTGGCGGAGCGGACGTGGAGGAAAATTATCTGCATCGTTATGTGAATGTTGATGCGCGAACAGGGCGAGCGAGTTTTACGCTGGTGCTGGACGATGAGCAAGCGAATTTTCAAACGGCCAAAACCATAGCGATGATTATTAATGAGGAAATTACGGCGCCGGGCGGCCGGTTGTCGGCGGAGAATCTGGCGGCGGAGATGGCGCAGGAGCCTACCGCGTATGTTATCGATCCCAAAAACATCGAGGTGTTGATTCCGCCCAAGCTGGCGGATAATCCGGCGTTATTTATCGCGCGAGTGCTGAACATGCAGGTGGATCTGCCCGATCCGGAGGCGGCCGTGGTGATTAACGAGAAAACCGGCACTATCGCGATTACGGGAAATGTCCAGATCGCGCCGTCCATTGTGCATGTGAACGGTTTAATGATTCGCATTGTGGAGCCGGCGCCGCAGCCGCAGCCCGGAGCGCCATTGGTGCAGGAATCGCAATGGACCACGTTCGATACGACGGGTTCAAAGGGCGTTGATATTCAGACGTTAATCGACGCGCTGGATCGTTTAAATGTGCCGACAAAGGAAAAAATCAGCGCGTTATATGAATTACAGACGCTGGGCGCATTGCGGGCGCGGATTATCAGCAGGTGAAACGGTAATGCAAATAAATGCCACGGATAATCGAATGATGCAATTGCAGGCGAAAGCCAATGAGCTGGTGGCCCAGGTGTTTTACGGCACGCTATTGCGGGAATTTCGGGAATCTTCGGAAATGCCGTTTCTGTCGGGGACGCCGGGCGGCACGACCTTTTTACGGCAGTTGGATCAGGAGATCGTCAGTCGTTTGGGTCAACGCCGGCACTCGCCCCTGGCGGATGCTTTGGTGAAACAATTGCAGGGCAAGGCACAGGCGCGGCGCGCCTTGGAGACGTCGCTTCGTGAGGCCGCACAGCCGGTGAATGAAACGCCGTCGGCATTCGCGGGTCAAGCGCCGGCAGGGCAGGGAGTGATTTGAACATGGCGAATGTATTTGATCCATTATTGGAAGCCATGAGCGCGGAGCTTCAGGCGCAGCATCAATTAGCGGTGCTGCTGGAGAACAAGCTCGACGCCATGCGCCGCTATGATTTGTCGCGTTTGGAAGCGTTGTCAGCAACGGAACCCCGTGTGTTGAGCCTGGTGCGGAGCAGCGCCCAGAAACGCACAATCGCCGCAAAAGCGGCGACAACGGCGCTTAATCCGCCGCGAAAAAGTGCGGTGGCGACGGCGAAAGAATTGGCGGCAATGGCCCAGGGGCCGGTGCGGGAACGACTGGAGGCGTTGACGGCTTCTCTGGTGAGCGCGGCGGAGAAGGCGCAGCGTTTGAATCAGATTCACGCGGCGGCGGCGCGGCGCGTGGTGGGCCACCTGGACCATATTTTCCGATTGGTGGCGCATGCGGGCAAAGACGCCGGACTTTATAGTCGGGGAGGAAAAGCGGCGATGCTGGAGCAAAATCGCCTGGTGGATGCAAAGGCATGAATATATGCGATACGACAGGAATTGTCATAAAAACAAATAACCAGATAAGGTTTTACCATGGGACTGATTAACGGCGCACTACAGATTGGCAAGAGCGGCATCACGGTGGCGCAGGCCGCGTTGACGGTGACCGGCAACAATATGGCCAACGCCGCCACGCCGAGTTATTCGCGCCAAAAAGCATATTTGGCGCCGACGCAATTCACCGAAGTAATTCCCGGCCGCTATACGGGTACGGGCGTTACGTTATACGACATTCGTCGACAGGTGGATGAAGCGCTCAACGGCCGTATAAGAGTCGCTGCGGGCGATGCGCAGTCGCAACTGGTGCAGCAACAGGCTTTATCGCGCGTGGAAGCGGCCTTCAACGAGTTGACGGAACAAGACCTGTCGAGCCGATTGAATAATTTCTTTGGGGCGTGGACGGCGTTGCAGAGCAAGCCTAATGATTCAGCGCAGCGGAATATCGTGATTCAGGAAGGCCGAAACCTGACGAATTTTGTGCGTGAATTGCGCACCGAGTTGCGGAGTATTCAGACGGATTTGGACGAACAGGTGCGTTATCAGGTGGAACAGGCGAGCGCTTTGGCCGATGAGGTCGCGGCAATGAACGAGGCGATTGTCACCAGTGAAGCGGGGCGATCGGGTTCTTCGTCAGCGTTGCGTGATCAGCGTGATGAACTTTTAAAACAGTTGAATGAACTAATTAACATTCACACGGTCGAGATGGAAGGCGGGGCGGTGACGGTGTACGTCGGCAGCGATCCATTGATTCAATATTCGGACAGTCGGGGTTTAAGCTACCGGGAAGTCACCGACGCCAACGGTAACCGGCAGGCGCAGGTTGTATTCGCGGACAACGATATGACGACCGAATTGTCCAGCGGCAAGATTCATGGATTAATTACGGCCCGCGACGATCAATTGGGCGGAGTGATCGGTGATCTGGACGCCTGGACGCGCGCCTTGATTTTGGAGGTAAATACACAGCACAGTCTCGGACGCGGCACCAGCGGCTACACGTCGGTGACGGGTTTGTATGCGGTGGAGGACGCCGATGGCGCCTTGAGTGACATGACCGCCACGGGTTTGGATTGGGCGGCGACCAACGGCGTGTTTTATATAAATGTAACCGACACCAACGGCCAGATTTCGACGCACCAGATCAGCGTGGACGTGGGTATGGATGGTGCGGACATGACGCTGAATCAACTGGTGGCGGCGATCAATGCGCAAGTTCCCGCCAACGTCCAGGCGAGCGTTGATGGCGCCGGTCGGCTGCATATTGAAGCGACGTCAGGATATACCTTTACATTTTCCGGGCCTGAAAATTCAGCGGACGCCACCAACGTTCTGGCGGTGCTGGGCGTCAACAGCTTTTTTGAGGGCGAAGACGGCGTGGATTTTGACATACGAACAGGTTTAACCAGTGAATTCGTGGTTGCCGGAAACAGCACCGAACCACTGGACGGCAGGGGCGACGTTGCCGGCCGCATTGGAGCGCTGGCGACGACAAAATTAACATCATTGAACGGATTGAGCTTGACGGATCAGTTCAATGTCATGGTTGGAGAGATCGCCACCAATGCTAAAGCGGCCCAGGACAATTATACTTCGGCCGACGTGGTTTTGCAAACGTTGGAGGCGGAACGGCAAAGCATTAGCGGCGTAAGTACGGATGAAGAGGCGATTCACATGATAACGTTTCAGCGGGCGTTTCAGGGATCGGCGAGGTTCGTAAGCCTGATCAACGAAATGCTCGATGAGGTAATGTCGTTAGTATAAGGAAGACTAGGCAGCGCGGACAAGACGTCCGTGTTATGAACCAACGGAGCTTAAAATGCCTTCGGCAGTTAAACCAACCAATGTGTCGCGCGTATCGATGCTGATGCGAACGGATTTGCTGATGAACAGCATCCGGACCAACCAGGTTGATTTACTGAAAATTCAGAATCAGTTGGCCACGGGCCTGCGGATCGCCCGGCCCAGCGAAGATCCGGCCGGCGCGACGTCTATCATGCATCTGGACAGCTTGATCGAGCGTTATAAACAGTATCAATCAAACCTGTCATACGCGAATGATTACCTGTCAACAACGGACACGGCGGTGGGGCAAGCCGTGACATTGGTAAACAGGGCGCATGAAGAAGCCGTGTCGGCTCTGGCCATCGCCAGCGACAGCGGCAGCATCGTGGATTACGAAACATACATTCCCGTAATTGACGGGATTATTTCGCAGTTGGTGTCGCTGGGTAACGCCACGTGCCGCGGCAGTTACGTTTTTGCGGGTCAGAACAGCACGCAATCGCCTTTTGAGATGTCGGGCGGCGGGGTGTTGTTTACCGGTAATCTCAACGACATGCAAACACGGGTGTCGGATGAGATTTTGATGGATTTCAGTGTGACGGGGCAGGAGGTTTTTGGCGCCCTCAGCAGTCAGGTGCAAGGCATCGCGGATCTGAATCCGGCGGTGACGGCGGATACGCTGCTAACGGATCTGAACGGCAATCTGGATCTGGGGATTCGCAAATCGAGTATTCTCATCAGCGACGGATCAGCCTCGGTGACGGTGGATATAAGCAGTTGCGTGACGCTGGGCGATGTAATCAATAAAATTAACACGGAAGCAACCGCCGCCACGGTGGATATAACCGCGGCGATAAACGCTTCGGCCGACGGGCTGGTATTGCAGGCGGGAGCGGCGGCGAATATTACCGTGAATGAAATCGGAACAGGAACGGCTGCGCGAGATTTAGGAATATATCTTACAACAGGCGCAGGCGTAGGGGTGGATTTGGTAGGCCAGGACGTCGATGCTCGCCTCTCGCTGACCACACCAGTAACGGCGTTGGCCGGCGGGGCGGGCATCGATACATTATCCGGATTGGTTATCGCCAATGGTGATACCAGTAAAACCATCGATCTTTCCCCTACTGTGACACTGGGTGATATTCTGAATACGCTCAATAATGCGGGTGTGGGCATTCGGGCGGAGATCAATACAGAGCGCGATGGCATTAATGTGCTCAATCAGATGAGCGGATCACGGATGATGATTGGTGAAAACGGCGGCACAACGACGAGTGATTTGGGCATTCGCTCTATGGTCGGGTCAACATCACTGGCGGACCTAAACGGAGGAGCGGGCGTCGCGACGGAGGGAGAAACGCTGCGCATCACCGATTCAGCGGGGGCGACCTACGACGTCGATTTGACCGGTGCGTTGACGGTTCAGGATGTCATCGATCTGATCAACACGGCGGGCGGAGGCGTGGTGACGGCGGGATTAACGGCAACGGGTAACGGCATTGAACTCAGCGATCTATCGGGTGGAGCAGGCGATTTCAGCATCGGAACGTTGACGCAAAACGGCTATTTTGTGGCCAAGAGTTTGGGATTTTATGACACCTCCAGCGGCGCCGATGGCATGAGCGTGGCGGCGGGCAATCCCATTGTGGGCGCTGATGTCAATCCGGTCGAGCCGGATGGAATATTTTCGCATCTTATTGCTTTACGAACGGCGCTGGAGCAGGGTGACAGTGAGGGCGTGGAGCGGGCCGGAGCGCTGCTGGAAGCCGATCATGCGGAACTGGTGAAGATGCAGGGCATTGTCGGTTCGACGATGCAGGCGCTGCAGACGCGTATGGATCACATGGAGGAAAACATGTTGGCGGCGGAAACGCTGCGTAGTGATATTCGGGACATTGACTTTACCGAAGCGGTGACGCGCTATCAGAACCTGTACACGGCGTTGCAGGGCAACCTGATGACGGGCAGTCAGTTGGTGAACGTCTCATTATTGGATTTTCTGGTATAGACAATAACGCCATGATTAACGTTTTAGCATAGGAGGTTTTAACCCATGCAGGTAGAAACGACACGATTCGGTCCGATAGAGATCGGCGACGATCGGATCATCACGTTTCCTAAAGGGATATTGGGTTTTCCGTCCCAACAGGACTACGTGCTCCTGCAGACGAATGAAGAAGGTAATTTTTTCTGGTTGCAGTCGGTGACGCAGCCGGAACTGGCCTTTGTCGTCTGTGATCCGCGTTTATTCGTTCCCGATTATGACATTCCGCCCCGAACGGAAGAGTTTGGCGCCATCGAACTGAAGGGTATGAACCGGGCGCAGGTGTTGATTATCGTCAACAAGGTGAATCGAATGCTCACCGGAAATCTTCAGGGACCGCTGGTGATTAACACGGTTAATCGCCGGGGATTACAACTGGTGCTTTCGGAAAAGAAGTATGACACAAGGCATCCTTTAATCAATCTGGATCGCCCACAGCCGTGCGTGAGTAAAACCGCTTAAGCAGGGATACGGCGCGAAGAGGTCTGCCGAAACGCGCCGCCGGATTGATTTACGCGGCGGAAAGTAATACGCCGCGAACACACCCAACGCGCGGAGGCGCGTTGTTAACCGCCCTTGAGGGCGAAGGAGCCGAGGATGCTGGTTCTAAGTCGACAAAAAGACCAGACAATCATGATCGGCGATACCATAGAGATCACGATTGTCGATATTCGGGGCGATAAAGTGCGGTTGGGCATCACCGCCCCGTCCTATATACCGGTGCATCGCAAGGAAGTGTATGAAGCGATTCAACGCGAAAACCGCCAGGCGACGCAGATTGAACTGGAAGATATAACCGGAACGCCGTCGGAGGCGAAACCGGATAAGCCCGGAACGGGCAAAAAATGTGAATAAGGTAAATGGAATACCAAAATGAACCAAGAATCGCATCGTAATGATAAGGCAACGTCAGGACGACAATGCCGTCATCCGATAAGGTTGGATGAACGCTGTGATTCGTCAGGCACGACGCCGGCCGCCCTTGGGCGAGGTCGAGTCAAGGAGGATCGTTATGGCACGAATTAATACGAACATTCCGTCCATTACAGCGCAAATGCATCTGGCGCGGTCCAACAGCAGTTTAAGTAATACGCTGGAGCGACTGAGCACCGGCCTGCGCATCAACCGCGGAGCTGATGACCCCGCCGGGTTGATCGTATCGGAGTCCTTGCGCGCCGAAATGGCCAGCATCACCAAGGCCATTAACAACTCGCAACGCGCTTCGAACGTGATCGCCACGGCCGAAGGCGCCTTGTCGGAAGTCGCCAACCTGCTGGTGAACATCAAGGAACTGGCGGTGGAGGCGGCCAATACAGGCGCTTTGAGTGCAGAGGAAATTCGCGCTAACCAGTTGCAGGTGGATTCCGCTATTGACTCGGTTACGCGTATTGCCAATGCCACGACATTTGCCGGGTTGCATTTGCTTAACGGCAACCTGGGATATATTACCAGCGCCGTGGCGACCTCGGCGATAAAGGCGCTGGATATTTATTCGGCGACGCTGGGTAGCCAGGATTACCTGTCGGTCAAGGTGTCGGGCGTGTTATCGGCCCAGCGCGGGGGATTGTACTGGAACACGAGTGTAGTGACCAATGCCGTGACGCTGGAAATCGCCAGCAACCGGGGTGTGGAAGTCTTTAATTTTGTGTCCGGTTATCGGGCGTCGGCGATTGTTTCGGCCATCAACGCGGTTACCGATGCAACAGGTGTGTGTGCAACGTTTATCTGCGCCACCAGTTGGACATCGGGCGTGTTGTTCCGGAGCGTGGATTACGGTAGCGATGCTTTTGTGTCCGTGCGAACGTTGAACAACGGCACGTTTGATGTTTATGATAATTACACCGGCGGTTCACAAACACAGCGTGATGAGGGCCGGGATGTGGTGGCGGTTATTAATGGTGCAACAACGGTGGGGACAGGACGGGAATTAACATTGAATACCAATGCTCTGGATTTACGGATGACGGTGGACGCCCAGTTTGGGGCCGGTAATCAAACGACGTTCGTGGTGACGGGCGGCGGAGCAATGTTCCAGTTGGGACCGCACATTAACACGAGCGAACAGGTCAATATCGGCATTAATTCTATTGCCGCCAGTCGCCTGGGTACGACGGAACTGGGCTTTTTAAGCGAAGTGTCAACGGGTGGCCAGTATAGTCTGGTGTCGGGTGAAACCGCCGGCGCCACGGCGATTATCGAAGAAGCCATCAAACAAATATCGGTCCTTCGCGGCCGATTGGGGGCGTTTGAGAAGAACACCCTCGACACCAACATGAATGCGTTGAGAATTACCTTGGAGAACGTGACGGCGTCCGAGTCGTCCATCCGTGACGCGGATTTCGCCGTGGAAACGGCCAACCTGACCCGAAGCCAGATTCTGGTTAACGCGGGCACCAGTGTGCTGGCTATCGCCAATCAAACGCCGCAGGCGGTGCTGGCGTTACTGCAATAACAACGGACCTTGTTGGCGCGTTGAAGGCAAAGAACGAAATTACATAAAATTCAGGTAATGATGTATGAAGTTGAGTGACCAGATAACCTAATATGCTATTTCGTATGCGACGCTGTCCCGTGTTAAGCGGGGAACCTTCGTCCGGGTTCGCGTCGGCATGAAATAGAGTTATCCTCCGTGACAAGGCGCAACTCGCCCGGTTGTGCCTTGTTCTTTTTTTATAGGACCCACCCCAAAAAAAAATGGAAAAATTATGAATAATCAAAAGGGCAAAAAAGCAATTTTAGGGCCGGTTTTCAGGTTTTATGCCTTTAGGTCGTCCGATAAGGGTTTGACCGTTTTATTTGCTAAAGTAGCCCTATTTTAGTGGTCGATGAGTGGGCTGCCGGACAAGTTAGAATCCGGCCAAAGGTTGGGATGATGGCGCATATATAAAGGAAGCCATGTGTGGAAACAGATAGGATGACATCAGGAGGAATGCGTATGAAGTAATCGTCGGTTACAGGTGGACCGCAGAACCACCTAAACGCCGTTCGTTTTAATATAGAGTAACTGGTTTAAGTAAAGACCAAACATAAACACCCCGGCGAGACCGATAATCCAAGTAAAACCATGAGGCCGCAGAACCTCAGGAAAAAATAGAACCCGGCAGTAACTTATCGGTCCGTCAAAGTAAACCCTTGGAGGTTTTAAAATGAGCAGAATAAACACCAATGTAAGCGCAATGATCGGGTCGCGTATTTTGAACACGAATAATCAGGCGTTAAATAAATCCTTGGAACGCCTGAGCACAGGTTTGCGAATCAATCGCGGTGCGGACGATCCCGCCGGTTTGATCGCGTCGGAAAACCTGCGCAAGCAGATCACGGGCGTGGAGGCCGCCATCAAGAACGCCGACCGCGCCGTGAATATCGTGGGCACCGCTGAAGGCGCGTTGATCGAAGTCAGTGCATTGCTGCTGGATTTGCAGGGATTGCTGACCGAAGTCGCCAACACCGGCGGTATGAGCAGCGAGGAAATTGACGCCAATCAGTTGCAGGTGGATTCGATTATCAATAGCATCAATCGTATCGCCAATACGACTGAATTTGAAGGCATCAAGCTGCTTAACGGCAACCTGGCCTATACCACCAGCACGCCGGCCACCTTCGCCAGTTATGTGGATGAGGCGACGATTAACTCCGCCAAGCTGATCGATGGCGCCACCATGACCGTTGTCATCGCCCGCACCAGCGCCGCCAATACCGGCAGAATGTTCTTGTCAGGAGCCACGGTATCGACCTCGGATCTGACCTTGCAGATCGGTTCCGGCCGCGGCACTACGGACCTGACCTTCGCCGCCGGTACGACCGTCGCCAATGTCAGAACGGCCATTAATGCGGTGTCGGAAGTTACGGGCGTTTCGGCGGCCATGCATTCGACTTCGACAACCCGCTTGGCGTTGCGAAGCAAGGATTTTGGTTCCGATGCCTATGTAAGCGTCAAGCTGCTTGCCAACGGCTCAGGCACCACAAATCCGGCGCTAATGCGGATTCTCAATGAAAGCCTTACCGCAACAACGGACGGCAGAGATTACGGCGTGGATGTTATTGCCACGGTTAATGGTACGTCCGCGACGGGCGATGGCAAGAAATTGACGATTCGTACCTCCATGCTGGAAGCGGAACTGGATCTTGATCCGACCGCGGCGCTATCCGCTGCGGATTGGAACATTACGTTCGGCGTCACCGGTGGCGGGGCTGATTTTGCCCTGGGCGCTCTGGTGGAAGCCAACGCTATAGAATCTCTTGGCATCCAGAATATCGCTTCGACCCAGTTGGGTGACGCCACCGATGGCTATCTCAATACCATCAAGAGCGGCGGCACCAATAACCTGAGTAGTGCCAACCTCTATACCGCCCAGAAGATTGTTTCCAATGCGATCAAGGATGTTTCCACCCTGCGTGGTCGTCTGGGTTCATTCCAGAAGAACGTTGTGGAAACCACCCTGAATTCACTGAAGATTACCAAAGAGAACCTGTCTGCGGCTGAATCGGCCATTCGTGACACCGATTTCGCCACTGAGACGGCGACCCTTACCCGTAATCAGATTCTGGTCAATGCGGCTACCAGCGTGTTGGCCCAGGCGAACTACGCTCCGCAGAGTGTTCTCTCACTGCTGGGTTAGTCAGAAACTAACACTTTTTTGGCCTGAAAAGTTTGCGTCCGGTGCGGTTTGGGCCGTGCCGGACGCGGCTTTTCAGGTCTTTTTATGCGCTAAATGCATGTCAATATTTGGGGGAATCAGGTTATCGGACATATATACGGGGTAAAGATGGTGGGGTTGCTTGCGTCCGGATAAGAAAAAACGGGGGTTTTTATCGGACGTGGGACTATCCGGGCGTCCTATAACATGATTTTTAGAAATATTATCGCTCCAACTAAAGTTTCCGCGAAAAGATGGTCGAATAACTCAAAGCAACAAGCAGCGGATTTTCGAGACGGGCAATTCCGGGTTGCTCGCGAATTCGCGGCAAATTGCGAGTCTGATAAAGACTCATGGAAGAGCGTCGAATCCAGGACGACGGGCCGGATGGCTCGTAGGAGTTCGACGGCAAAAGGGAATTTGCAACGGAGTTGTTTTATCCCTTCGTTCGTCGCAATGACGAACAGGTCGAGTAACATCGGCCTGTATGCAGCAACCGTGAGGTGGAACCCCGCCTGCATACTGCA
>JAFGBA010000310.1 GCA_016933395.1 Sedimentisphaerales bacterium
CCGATGCCGGGAATCAATACCAGCACCAGTAACACCCCGCTGACGGCGGCCAAGAGGGCCAACGGACTAATCCAAAATCGCTCTCGCCGCCAGATAAGCCACCGATACGGCAATCGACTGACAATCGCCAGTACTCCCCAAACAATCGGTACAAAAATCAAACGACGCACCGAAGCATATTGCCAGAAATGTTCCCACTCGATACGCTGCTCGACCGACGCGGCCGCGGAATAGACCATCAGACCCCCCAGGCACAGCAAGGCGCTGATCGCAACCACAACCGCCGTCGCCGGTCCGGTGTGCTTTCGGATTATCAAATCACCTTCAGCCACGTCAAGCTTCCGTGCTTCCAATTGTCATGTCCGATATGATCGGGTATTCTTTATTTGGGTAGGGTTGAGATACATGCGGATCGACTTCCGACATCGTGGTGGGTCATAGACCCACCCTACCTTAATTTTAATGTCGCCAGGGCCAGGGCGGCGAAGGCGATGCCCAGCAACCAGAAACGGATGACCACCTGCGGTTCGCTCCATCCGCCCAGGTGAAAATGATGGTGAATCGGCGCACAACGAAAAACTCGCTTGCCGCCGCTCATTTTGAAATAAGTCACCTGGATAATCACACTGACGGCCTCCATTACGAACACGCCGCCGACGATGGGCAATAGCAATTCATGCCGAGTAACAACAGCGGCGTAACCAATAAGCCCCCCCAGGGTTAAACTCCCGATGTCGCCCATAAACACCTGAGCGGGATGGCAATTAAACCATAAAAATCCCAGACTCGCCCCGCACATGGCGGCGCAAATAATACCCAATTCACCGGCCCCGGTAATCTGAGGTAACCCCAGGTAGTTGGCCCAGCTCAAGTTCTGGGAATAAGACATATATTCGCTGGCCAGATAGCACAACCCGGCGAAAACAAGGCTGACAATGGCCATGCACCCCGCCGCCAGACCATCCATCCCGTCGCTAAGATTGACAGCGTTGCTGGAGCCGGTGATGACGATCACGGACATGATCAGAAACCATGCGTAACCGAGAGACAAACCGTGCTTGTAAAACGGCAGCCAGAGATATAATCCGTCCGGAATTTCGGCGCTTTGAAAATCACGAAACAACGACCAGGCGATAAGCACGCTCCAGCCGATTTGCAGAACGAGTTTTTCCCACATGTGCAGGCCGTCACGACTGCGATGTTTGATCTTGGCGGTAAGTTTGAGATAGTCATCCCAACCGCCCAGAAAACCCAGCAGGATCATTAAAATCAGCCCCTTTTGAACGAAGGGATTGGCCAAATCGCACCATAGCAAAGCGCTCAGGCCAACGGCGCCGATGATGAAAATGCCGCCCATGGTGGGTGTATTTTTTTTATCGGCGGTAAGTTCATTGAGAGCGGCGTGGTCAAATTCGGGGATATCGCCGACTTTCATTTTTATCAACCAGCGAATCACCCGCGGTCCCCACCAGATACTCACGATCAAACTGGTCAGAATCGCCAGCACCGCGCGAAAAGACACCGCCTGCCAGGCATAAAAATGCAGATGTTCCTGGAGAAAAATCCTATAATATTTACAAAGCCAGTAGATCAACGTTCTCTCTCCGCACAACCAAATCAAGCCGGTTCCGGCCGGCATCTGCGAATTTATCGATAATCAGCATGTCCACGATTTTCGATCCATCATCCGTGAACACGTTCAGGAAGGCGTCGAGCATGAATCAATCCTTCCGTAACACAAACTCATCAAGTCCGCGGTTGACCGGAAGGTTGGGATAAACGCATTTTTCCCCGCGTAGCGGGTAATGTTTGAATTTTACCGACACGAACGACCAGCTTTCTGC
Source organism: Sedimentisphaerales bacterium (assembly GCA_016933395.1). Lineage (GTDB taxonomy): Bacteria > Planctomycetota > Phycisphaerae > Sedimentisphaerales > SM23-30 > JAFGBA01. The sequence goes on from JAFGBA010000310.1 coordinate 1,845, forward strand.
CGCCGCGATAACGCTCCATGGATTTGATAATCGTTTCCATCTTCATGGCGCGGGAGCCTTTGACGCAAATAACATCTCCGTCTCGCAAAGACGCCTTAATCAATCGAGCCAATCGCCGGCTGTTGATCGCCCGCTGCACCAGTCCGCGCGGCATTCCCATTTCCACCGCGGACGTCGCTGCGATCGCCGCCAGGTCGCCCACGGTGAAAAGCAGGTCGATTTTGGCAGCAGCGATCTGACGGCCCAGTTCGGAGTGATACCGCTGGGCCTCCACGCCCAGTTCACACATGTCGCCACATACCATAATCAACCGGCCGCCGGGTCGTCGATGACGCACAAGCTCCGTCAACGCAGCGCTCATGCTGGCGGGATTGGCGTTATAACTATCGTCAATGACGACAAGTCCATTAATGTGCTTAATGACCATACGGGCATCGATCGGTTGAAAATCTTTAACCGCCTGGGCGAATTCCGCACTGGTGACGCCCAGCCGCCGCACCGTCGCCAAAGCCGCCAGAGCATTGCGAACGTTATGGATGCCCGCCAAGGGCAATTCGATGCGACAACGGTCATTGGTTTCGAAGCTGATCGATCCCGGGGCCCAGGCAATATCGTGCGCCGAGACCGCCGCCCCCGGCTCCAATCCGAAGGTGATAATCTGCCGCCCCAATGATAAAGCACGCTCCAATGTCAGATCGTGATCCGTCGGGCAAACCAATGCGCCCCGATTCGTCAGGCCGGCAACTACGGATAATTTTTCCCGGCTAACCTGATCTACGGTCTTAAGCCCTTCCAGGTGAGTAGCCGAGACCGAGGTAATCACCGCGATGTCAGGTTCGGTTATGCGTGATAATTCCGCGATTTCACCGGGAGCACTGGAGCCTAACTCCACGACGGCGAAATCGTTATCCGGCTCCATTCCAAACAAAGTCAGCGGTACGCCCACGGCATTGTTGTAGCTGGCCGGCGACCGATGGCCCTTGCGTCGGCGGCTCAATACATGATAAATCATCTCCCGGGTGGTGGTTTTGCCATTACTGCCGGTGACGGCGATCATGGTAATGCTATGCTCCAGCCCGCGGCGATACGACCGGGCCAGCTCACCTAACGCCTTGATAGTATCATTCACCCGCATAACGCAAGTCCCCTGAATGCGTAAAAATTCCGAAAGGACGGGTTTTCCTTCCACGAGCACGGTTTTGGCCCCCGCCGTCACGGCCTGATCAATAAAATCATGTCCATCGAAATGTTCCCCTCTCAACGCCACGAACAAATCACCCGGCTTGATCCGCCGTGAATCCGTACTCACTCCCGTCACTAACCCCCGCCCCAGCGGCGTCAGAAGTTCCGCATGTGTAATTTGTTTGATTTCCTCCGCCAGGAAAGGTTTCATTGGCCATACCTCCCGTGTATCATCCTTGATTTCATTAGTATCCCTGCTCCTCTGAGCAACGCTGTACTGTTTTGATTACTATACATATAAATGGGCATATCGCAATGTGTGTTAGTAAAAAATCTGTTTTTTGTCACTTTGCCGGCTGTATTTCGACTCTTTTTACTGCCTTTCGATGCTGCGCGGCGACGTTTTTCCTACCGATAAAGCTTTACCGTCTTCCCTTGAAATAGAAGATTGGCGTTGGTCGCCGCGTAAAAACGCGCGGGCGATGGCGCGATCGTCGAAAGGATATTTGGTTCCGTCGACAATCTGGTAGTCCTCATGACCCTTGCCGGCGATAAGAACAACATCACCTTTACGCGCGGCGTTGAGGGCTTGCTCAATGGCCAGGCGACGGTCCACCACTTCGGTCACTTTGGCTCGCCCGGCGGGAGAAAATCCCGTCATAATCTCATCCATAATCGCACAAGGCGCTTCATTGCGCGGATTGTCGCTGGTTAGAAAAACACGATCGGCAAGATTTTCAGCCACCGCGGCCATACGCGGCCGCTTGGTGCGGTCTCGGTCGCCCCCACAACCGAATACCACTATAACTTGCCGCGGCTTAAGCTCTCGCAATGTCTCCAAGGCGCATCGAAGGGAATCATCCGTATGCGCGTAATCCACCAGCACGGTAAAACCGGCGGCGTTTTCTATCACTTCGAACCGACCCGGCACTCCGCCGAAAGAACTTAATGCATCAACAATCGCATCGATCCCCACGCCTGCCGCATAGGCCAATCCCGCCGCCGCCAGGGCATTGCTGACATTATGCCGCCCCAGCAAAGGCCAGTTGACTTTACGCCGATGACCAAATAATCGCAGTTCGAACGAACTTCCGGCTAAATCCATTGACGTGATGCGTCCGCGAATTTTGGCTTCGGCATCAATGCCAAAATCCCATACTTTCGCCTGGGTAACCGCCGCCATCTGGCGGCTTGCCGGGTCCTCGGCGTTGAGTATGGCAATGGTATCTCGGTCCAAATCGGCAAACAAAAGAGTCTTGGCTTCCAAATAAGCCTGCTGGGTTACATGGTAATCAAGGTGATCGCCGGCGAGGTTAGTGAACGCTGCGGCGGAAAACGCAATACCCGCCGTCCGTCGCTGATGCAAAGCATGACTGGAACACTCCATGACTACCGCCTTTAGACCGTTGGCAAGCATGCGCTTCATTAAAACCGCCAATTCCACAGCGCCGGGCGTTGTATTATTAGCGGGCAGCTTTTCATCCCCGACGTCATGCAGGATCGTACCAATTAGTCCGCAATCCATTCCTCCGGCTTTAAGCATTGCCTGCGTCAGGTAAGCAACCGTGGTTTTCCCCTTTGTGCCCGTTACGCCCAGACGAATAAATTCACCTGCCTCCACACCCAAACTTGCCTGAGCTAATTCCCCTAAAGCAACGGAAGTATCCGCCACCTTCACTACCAACGCGGCATTCCCGGCATTCACAGGCTGTTCGGCAACGATAACGTGCGCCCCCCGCTCAACCGCTTGAGGAATAAATTTGTGGCCGTCAACATGCACCCCCTTCACAGCAACAAAAATATCCCCCGGCCGAACGCTGCGACTATCACAACATACCCTCCCCGTTGTGAGAGTGCCTGTTGCGCCGCTGCCTTGACCACACGCCAAGGAATATAGCAGGGATTTCAGATCGCTGACATCCATCGCGAACAATCCCAAAGAAAAGTTAAACTACACCGCGCGTCCATACGCGCTGCCACACTATTATAACCTTTCTCGTTGTGTACGCAAGCTTGTAAATAGACTGATAATGCCTTTTTTAATAAGCGGTTATATCGGCTTCACTCTGAAATTGCCAAAAAGGCATATAAATAGGTAGGCCCAATTAAAACCCGGCAAGTTTTCGTCCTTTATCGTCTTCCCGTTTTTCTATACCCAAATAAGCAAGTGTTTGCCGGAGAATTTCCTTCACAGCCGGGGCCGCGACTCTACCACCGGTGTATCCCATCTTCAGCGACCGGTCGGGTTCTCGTACACAGACCAGCATGCACACTTTGGGATCCCATGCCGGCGCGCCGGCGATAAACGACGCCACGTATTTACCTTCCGCGTAACCGCGTCCGTCGGTTTTTGGTACCTGGGCTGTGCCGGTTTTACCGAACACGCCCCACCCTTCCAAGTAAACCTGGTGGGCCGTACCCTGCGGGCGTTCAACGACGGCCGTGAGTGCTTCCTGAACCAGCATCCGGGCGATATTTTCGGGGATCGCCTGAACGGCATCCTCCCGCTGCAAGCCAAAATCCTTGACAACCATTCCTTCCGGACTGATAACGCCGCGCACCATTCGAGGGTGAATCAGCCGACCACCATTAGCCAGACAACAAAATCCTCGCATTAATTGGATAGGCGTTACGGCGATGGCCTGGCCAAATGCCGCGCGAGATAGTGTATACTCCTTGTCGTTCCACTCTTCCAGCGGCCGGACAATGCCCTGACACTCACCCGCCAGATCGATGCCGGTCGGTTCGCAAAATCCGAATTTTTGCAGCATTTGGTAAAAGTAGGGCTTGCCCATCTTTTGGGCCAATTTGGCCGTGCCGATATTGCTCGAATGCACAATAATATCCGTAACCGAAATTCGGCCGTAGGAGTGGTTCTCGTATTCACGAATCCGGCCGAAACCTTTGCCGGAATAATAGCCGTTTTCGCAGTCGATGATGTCGCTGAGTTTGACGTATCCCCCCGCCATCGCGGCCGCGACGGTAAAAGGCTTGAAGGTGCTGCCAGGTTCAAAAGGATCCGTCAGGGCTAGATTTCGCCGCAGAGCGGGATTTGTCTGTCGCGCTTCGGCTGGATTGAACGTCGGATATATCGCCAGGGCCAGTACTTCTCCGCTGGTTGGCTCCATAACGATGCCCAGGGCGGCTTTGGCCTGAAATTTATCCACTACGGCTTCAAGCTGCTCCTCGACGACGTGTTGTATCGCCGTGTCGATGGTCAACACCAGATTATTGCCGTTACGGGCATCCTGGCATTTCCCCGCCACACCGATGGGCCGACGTTGAGCATCGCTGGTTAAAAACCACTTGCCTGATTGGGGCGATAATGGCTCATTATAACCCGCTTCGACACCTTCCAAACCCGTTCCATCCACGGCACAAAAACCCAACACGTGGGCCGCGAGAGTTCCCATCGGGTATTGCCGTATGTATGCGGATTCCAGAATGACGCCGTCGAGGTTAAGGGTCTGTATCGCTTCGGCCTGGGCTTCGCTGAAATTACGCGCCAACCGGCAATAGCGGGCGTCTTGACGGGCGATGACCGCATCTTTAATCTCAGCCGGGGATTTCTTCAAAATGGCCGCCAGCTCACTCGCCGTGTCGTCAAGATTGGCGACCATCTGCGGATCCACCGCCAGATCGTACGTCGCCAGGCTCATGGCCAGGATGCGCCCTTCGCGATCAATGATATTGCCGCGTCGGGCGGTCTGAGGGATGATTTTCAACTGCTGCCGCGCTGCGCGGGCGCGGAAATCACCGCACTGATACACCTGCAACTGCACACACCGCGCCACCACGCCGCCCATCCCGGCCAGCACCAGAAACAGAAATATCAAACCTAACCACCAACTGCGAGAATGTTTCATAATTGTTAAACAGTTTTAATTTTAGCCACAGATTTCACTGATGTTCACTGATTTTGATTGGTTTCATCTTCGATTCGCCAACGAAGTTTATCATACTCTTCCACCGGAACAAATTCCACGTGACAATCACAAAAAGCTATATTTGCACCTATTGGCCTTTTTGATTTCTCCGGCAGATACTGGCAACGATTATCTTTCCATTGATGATCCTCGTAGGCCAGTAATTCCGGACCGCCGTGCTGGTTCCAGCCGCTTTGGCGACTTTCAAATATCATAACAACTTCATCAGGTTTTTTTATACGCCCCAAACTCACTCCCAAAAGATTTTCATTGATGGCGTAATGACAATCACCTTGTCGAATAGCCGGACATTTATAGCAATCATCATAATCGGTGCCGACAAATTCTTTGATGTCATCGCACCAAGTAGCCGTGGAGGAAAATTGCCCTTTATTTTCTGTCGCATACCACATTAAGCCCATAGACAACTGATGCATATTCGCCATACAAGCAGACTTTACATGGTTCGATTTTGGAGGAAGCGTAATTATAGCATATCCGAGGGCAATAACGCCCGCTACAAACCAAGTCAAACCAACTGCTATAAAAACATATCCTTTTTTTGCGCCTTTACTTGAAGACACCGCACTGTATCCCCATAAACCACAAATACCTGCCGCAACCCACGTTAAAAAACCTGTTATAAATACAATTCCCATACACCAATGCGCTTCTTTGACTATAAAGCCCACCCCCATAAACATCATGGATAATATGACGAATACTAAAGCAGCTATGGCCCAATTAGAATAAACAGGTTTAATTTGCTGGTTGCTTTCTTCCATTATTTCAACACTAAATATTCAATGAATTTACATCACCTTATAAAAAAGCCGCACGAGGCTAATCGCACGGCCAGATTGAATCGTTTGTTGTATTTGCTGACCGCCACAATCGCCTCAGTTACCGTCCATCGCTGGAGAAATAGCACCCGTGGGAGAAACGACCAAAACACCATCTTTATCATAACCGAAGGCTTGTTCCGAGACGTCCATCGTTTGTTCACGGCGCTGTTCGGTACAAGAACTGCCGGTAACCGAAGTCATGCATACCCAGAATGAAGCAATGATAAATCCGGTAACCGCCAATGACATATACAAAGGCGCTCTGGATACCGATGGACTTTTCCCCTTTTCAGGCTCACCGGCAAAACGTTTATATAATGGATTAAAAACAATTTCCGAGATGATAATTCCATAAAACAAGGTAAGCAACGCCATCGCCATGCCCGGTCCTATTTTTGCCGGGTCATCCATATTCATCAGTATAACCATCAAACCCAGCACTTGACCGAGTATCCCAAACGCCAATGCCGCACGGCTGCCGGTGTGCATAAATCCAGCCACATTAGAACGTTCCTGTGGTGTTAATATATGAGCCTGGCTGCATAGACAACGATAAACTGCCGACCACGTGTCTTTGCGATGACTCAATAATAATACGGCTAATATCCCTGCGATAACAAATATCATTGAATTTGGATCTATCAACACGCCCCATCTATCACCCATGGAAGAGAGCACCACCCAACTGAATAATGTTGCGAATAAGGCGGTTCCAATTAACCACATGGCAAGCACTCCTTTCGAGTATCGCTACCTGGTTTGCGTAGTTTCCTGTGCTGCCGTTTTTTTGTTTTTGGCCACCTTAACGCCTTCGGGCACTTCTTCGCCGGGGCGGTAAAGCTCCAGTTGCATATCGGCGATACGACGGTCTACTTCGCGGGGCGTTTCCAGTTGCATGACGATTTGCTGCCGTTGTTCGGCGAGGTCGCAGCCGAGTTGTTGCTCCGCGCAGCGCAGACACGTCATGTGATAGACGGACTGTCGATGACTCGTCCGCAGATGCACCAGCGCCAAACCGATCATCAGCGCCAAGGCTAAAACGTACCCAATACGTTTAACGTCAATCACTCCTGCCGGTCCCGCCGGCGAAAGACCTCAGGCCTGGGTCCGGCCCGCTCGTGTCGCGTCCGCCTCTGGCGGACTGCCCGCGATTTCAACCAATACCAATCTATCCATGGTTCCCACTGTTCACGATATTGCACTAACGAACCAAGGATGCGAGGGTAAGACGCCCTCGCCACAAAAATTCTGGCTTCTGAATTCTATTTTCTTTAAGGCAATCTCAGCTTCATGCCCGGTTTGATGTTATCCTCATCGCTGAGCTTGTTAAGTTTGCTGATTTCACTAAACCGTGCGCCATTGCCCAGTTCCTGCTGGGCAATTTTCCATAATGAATCGCCGTCTTTAACGATGTATGTCCGGCCATTCGATGATGGGCGTAAGTCACCTGTGCTGATGGTTTGCTCCAAACGAGTCTCATCCCCGGCCTGATCGGCGCCCTGAAACTGCACACCCACCAGCTCGGGTATTTTCAATTTTTGGCCTACACGCAAAGTGTTCAAATCAGTCATGCCGCTGGCTTCACCAATGCGTTTGATGTTCACCCACCGGTTGCCTTCGGCCGTGCCATACATCTTAACGGCAATTTTCGAAAGATCGTCGCCGGATTGCACCGTATAAACCCTCACCGCCGGCCGTGGAGCTGCTACGATAATATCATCGGAACTGCGCGTGATATTGGCCGTCCCCGGCAGAGAACCGCCACGCGTAATATCACCACCCGCCATAATCATTGATCCGGGGCTGACCCGACGAAACATGGGTTCGCCGACAGGAGTTGGCGAAACCGGCGTATCCGTCATTGGCTGCGATCGGGAAACCGGTGGTGTAACATGCACATCAGGTAAATCTCCTACATAACGAACATCATTCATTTGCTCGGGTAAGGTCGGTTGCTCCATGGCAACCTGCCGATCCGTCGTCGGCTGAATCGGCTGAACCGGGGTAGGTTCAACCGGCTCCAACGCCGGGTTGGGCGTCAATTGGTCGGCCTGTTCCGCAGCCATGGAAAGATTCTCCCGACCTCCAGATGATCCGGCCGTCTCCGATGTTCCGGCCTGGCCCAGCAACATCTGTTCTTCCTGTTCTGAATCCATGCCTTCGTTTA
>JAFGBA010000311.1 GCA_016933395.1 Sedimentisphaerales bacterium
ATCATGACAACAGCAGGTTTCCTTGGTAGCGGCTGATGCCGCTTCTTCATGACAACACGCCATCCCTTCCGGCCGCTGCCGGCGGTGGTAAACATCGCGGACGACAAAATATCCCAGCAGTCCCAGCAATGCCACCGCCGCCGAGATGTTAATCCACTCCGGCAGCGGATGCACATGCCCGCCGATATCCGGCCGCGCCGGCAAAATAAAATTAAACAGCCACCCCAACCCAAAGCTCATCACCGCCACCGTCGCCAGGTACACCGCCAGCGCCCCGCGCCCCAGTCCTCGCAAAATCGCTCCCATCGTCGCCACGTTCGTCGTCGGCCCGGCCATCAGCAGCACCAGCGCCGCCCCCGCCGGCAGCCCCGCCGCCACCAGCGACGCCGCCAGCGGCACCGACGCCACCGCACATATATACATCGGCATCGAAGCCAGCAGCACCAGCAACATCCCCAGCGGCCCCTGCACCCACTTATAATCCGCTAGCTTCCCCTCCGGAATAAACGTCGCCACCGCCGCCGCGATGACGATGCCCAAAATCAACCACCGATACACATCACCCAATAACTGGATAAACCCGAACCGCACCAATTCCCGCATCCCCCGCGTGTCGCGGTCATCCTCGTACCGCCGGCCTCCTCGTGTCGCGGGTATCCTCGTACCGCCGGCCTCCGGCCGGCATCTCCGCCGCGTAACCATCTTTGTGTCGTGGGCATCCTGCCCGCGATTATTCTCACTCGACGGATTTGTTATCCCGTTTTCGCCAACAAAATATCCCGTCAAAATCCCGCCAACCATTCCGCTCGCCAATGCCGCCGCCACCTTAAACAAGGCAAACGGCCAACCCAAAAACGTCGCGCTCACCAAGATCGAATCCACCCCTGTCTGTGGTGTGCTGATTAAAAATCCCACCGCCGCCCCTTTCGACGCCCCGTCCTTCCGCAACCCCAGCGCCGCCGGAATCACACCGCACGAACACAATGGCAACGGTACGCCCATCGCCACCGCCTTAAACACCCCGCCCCACAACCCTCCGCCCAAATGCCGCCGCACAAATCCCGCCGGCAGCAACACATGCAGCAATCCAGCTATCAACATCCCCAGCAGCAGCCACGGCGCCAACTCCAGCAGGATATGCCACAATTCATATATATAGGCATGTAAATACGCCACTTTTACCTCCAAATATGCACTATTTCGGCTGTTGATGTGTTCAATCAGTCCTTTTTAATGCTAGGCTTGTCTTAACGGTAAGTCTATCGATAACTGATTACCCCCATTAAAATGTCTTGTATAGGTATTATTCATAAGTAATTACATATCAATTATTTATGAATATTAATGTTAGGGCCGCCCAAAATGTTCCATGTGGAACATTTTTCTCGCTATCCTCGCCCTTTGGTTGCTCCCCGCAGCCGTTCGACGAAGTCGCGGATGATCCATTCGGGCGTCGAAGCTCCGGCCGTGACGCCGATGGTCTTGGCCCCGGAAACCATCGCCGGGTCGAAATCGCCGGAGCTTTCCAAAAGATGAGTCGTAACCCCTTGGCGGCGGCACAGTTGGGCCAACTCACCGGTGTTGGCCGAGTTCCGCCCCCCCAACACGAACATCACATCAACCCGCCCACAAAGGGCGACGGCGGCGTCCTGCCGGCGGGCGGTTTCCCGGCAGATAGTGTTGATGACGCGAAGTTCGTCAAAACCGCGTTGGGCGATAAGGCCTACCAGGCGGCTGAAATCGGCGGGCGAGTGGGTCGTCTGGGAAATGACGGCGAGCTTGCCGCCGGCGGGCAGGCGGGGCAGATCCGCCTCATCGGCAACCACGGTGACGCCGGGAGCGTAGCCGACCGCGCCCTGAACTTCGGGATGGTCGGGATCGCCGATGACGACCACTTGGTAGCCCTGTTCATGAAGTTCGCGGACGAGTTTCTGGGCGCGTTTGACGAGGATGCAGGTGGCGTCGGCGAGGCGGAGACCCCGGCGGGCGATCTCGGCCATGGTGTCGGGGTGGCAGCCGTGACTGCGGATCAGGACGGTGGGAATGGCGTCTTGGGGTGTGTTCGGCGGCGTGGGCGGAATCTCACTAAGGCTCTCGACCACCTTGAGGCCGCGTTGGGCGAGACGGTCCACCACCTGCTTGTTATGGATGATGGAACCAAGGCAATAGACGTCCTGACGCTGAGCGAGCATCTCCTCGGCCAACTCGATGGCGTGCTCAACGCCGAAACAGAAACCGCATTTTTCCGAGACGATAATCTTCATGGCGCAACCTCCGCGTCGAAAGGCTTGCGGCCGTAACGGATGCGCAGTTCGGCTTGCATGGTCTGCAAGCGCTGGTTGATAAGCCGCACGTATTCACCCTTGACCATGGTCTTGGCCTGTTGGGGGGTGATCGGTTCGCCGTAATAGATGAAGATGCGACCGAGGGAGGGAAGTTTCTGTTGCCGCGGCCAGGCTTCGAATGCGCCGTCGATGACGACGGGGACGGTTACAGCGTTGCTGCGGCGGGCGATAAGTTCGATGCCGCTTTTAATCTCACCGATGCGGCCGGTGGCGCTGCGGGTGCCTTCAGGAAAAAGCACAATCGCCCGGCCGTCGTTGAGGCGGTTGATGATGGTCTTGATGGCCTTGATATCGGCGGCGTCGCGCTGGATGGGGAAGGCGTTGAGCGAGCGGATGTAGCGTGCGAACAGCGGCTGATGAAAAAGATCCTCGCGGGCGATGTAGTCGAGTTCGCGGTTAAGGCCCACGCCGCAGAGGGGCGGGTCGATATAGCTTTGATGATTGCTCACCAGCAGAACGGGGCCGGTTTGGGGCACGTGCTCGCGCCCGACCGTCCGCACCTGAAACAACGCACAGAACACCGCCCGAGTGACACATTGCCAGCCGCGATACCATAGCCGCATTAGCCGTGCCCTCCGGTTACGTGGCGATAAAGTGCTTCCACAACATCAGTGACGCTCATGTTGGTCGTGTCAATAATAGTGGCGCCTTCGGGGGTTTTGAGGGCGCCGACGGCGCGGTTCTTGTCGCGCTCGTCGCGGCGGATTTGGGCGGCGAGGATGGTGTCATAATCGACGGGCATGCCTTTTTGCACGAGTTCTTCGTGGCGGCGGCGGGCGCGGCATTCGGCGTCGGCGTCGAGGTAGAATTTGAACTCTGCCTGCGGGAACACGACCGTACCCTGGTCGCGGCCTTCGGTGACGAGCGAGCCGGCCTCAGCGCCGATGCGCTGCTGCTGGGCGACAAGTTCGGCACGGACGCCGGGAGCGTCGGCGATGGCGCCGGAGTGGTCGGTGACCTCTTTAGCGCGGATGGCCTCGGTGACGTCGCGGCCGTCGAGCAGGACGCGATTAACGCCGTCGGCCCGGCGCATTTCGATGCGAATGTCGGCCGCGAGGCGGGCGAGGGCGTCGGGATCATCGAGATTTGTATGTCGCTCCAGGGCCGCCAGCGTTACGCAGCGGTACATCGCCCCCGTATCGAGGTAGGGCACACCGAGCCGGTCGGCGAGTTGCGCCGCAACGGTGCTCTTACCGGATCCGGCCGGGCCGTCAATGGTTATTATCATGGCGCACATAGCTTTAAGGGGTATTATACTCACGTCGACGATATGGACAAGGGTGGGATTTGCATCGTTGCGTTTACCCACAATGACAGGGAAAAGAAGAAAAAAATAAATTTCTCGATTGCTTTCTTCCTACTGTATTACTATATTTATGTTTTAGCTGTGTTTCCATATTATATTACTGTGAAACAAGTTACAAACAACGACATCCAAAAAGTGATAACTAAATTATGAATCGTGCAGGGTATTTCAACTTCATTGAAGAGAAACTCAGTTTCCTTGCTACCCGCATAGAATTGCGTGGGCGTTTGAATATTTTGGATTTAAATCTGCACTCAGAAACCTTTTATCAGCATTTTTTTAATCTGATTTTTGACTGGCATCTTGAAAATTTAAATAAAATACAACCCAATGCGCCTGCCGTTGATTTGATCGATACTTCAAACAAGCTAATTATTGCAGTATCTGCAACAGCCACAAAACAAAAAATTGAATCAGCTCTAAATAAAGATATTTCCAACTATAAAGACTATTTCTTCAAATTTATTTCCATATCCAAAGATGCAAAAATTTTGCGAAGTAAAACATTTTCGAATCCTTATAACTTGGTATTCTCGCCAGCCAATGACATCTTTGATATTAATTCTCTCTTAGCTTTGATTAAGGATATGGACACAGACAAGTTGAAAAAGATTTATGACTTTCTGAAAAAGGAACTAAAGAGTGAACCTGATCCAGAAAAAATGGAATCAAATCTGACAACTATTATTAATATTCTTTCAAAAGAGGATTGGAGCCAAGGAAAATCGGACTACCAAAGAACACCTTTTGAGATTGAAGAAAAGATTACGTATAATCAACTAAATACCGCTAGAAGTATTATTGACGATTATAAAATTCACCATTTTCGTATCGAGAAGATATATTCTGAATTTGACAAACAGGGTGTTAATAAAAGCATTTCCATTTTGGATGGCATTCGCACGGAATATTTGACCTTATTAGGCTCAGATGATTCACCTGATCAGTGTTTCTTTTCTATCATTGAAAAAGTGAAACAGAAGATTCAAGCAAGTGCAAATTTCAAACCTATGCCCGAAGAAGAATTGATGTTAAGTGTTGGAATTCTTGTTGTTGATGCTTTTGTTCGCTGTAAAATATTTAGAAATCCTTTAGGGAATTCCGATGCTCGTTCCTGACAATATTCATCCCGAAAGAACCATTTACTTTAACGGTGCTTTTGTATTGAAGATGATTCAAAAACACCAATCAATGAATCTGCTTGATTTATATATACAAGTCAAAACCGAGCGAGAAATGAGCATGCCGATTTTTATCCTGTGCCTTGACTGGCTTTTTCTCCTCAATCTTGTCAAATTGAATAACCACGGTAAGGTGGAATTATGTTCTTGAAATCACTGACCATTACACGTGGGGATGGCGTCATAATTCGAGACATCCGATTCCATACGGGCCTTAATCTTATTGTAGATGAAACACCTATCGTTAGTGGAAAAGAGACGGGGAACAATGTCGGTAAGACAACCGTTTTAAAATTAATTGATTTTTGTCTTGGCGGCCCAGCCAAAGGAATATACACCGATAATGAAAACGCACGGAACGAATATAAGCTTGTAAAAGATTTCCTCGTTAAAAATGAAGTTCTTATTTCTCTAGTTCTTAAAGAAGATCTCTTAAACGAAGATTCTCGGCAAGTACTCATAGAACGGAATTTTTTAGCCCGTAAAAATAAAATCCAACGCATCGATGGAAATAATAAAACAGATGAGGATTATGAAAAGGCCTTAACCGATCTTCTGTTCCCTGGTCATTATGGGAAAAAACCAACATTCCGACAGATAATAGCCCATAATATTCGCTATAAAGATGTAAGTATAAACAACACTTTGAAGAATTTGGATAAATTCACTCGCGATGACGAATATGAGACGCTTTATCTCTTTCTTTTTGGCTGTGATTTTGAACAAGGCGATACCAAGCAGGAGTTGCGATCTCAGATTGATGTTGAGGAAAGATTCAAGAAACGACTCGAATCTGAGCAGACAAAATCAGCTTACGAATCAGCATTGGCTCTTCTTCTTTCTGAAATAGAAGAAATTGAACGTCGAAAAGAGTCGCTTAATCTTAATCCTAATTTTGAATCGGATTTAAATAAGCTTAACCAGGTTAAATATCAGATAAATCTTACTTCATCTGAAATTGGCAGATTAGAACTACGGAAAGCCTTGATTTTTGAAGCTCAGAAAGAGATGCAATCGAATACCTCTTCTATAGATATGCAGCAATTAAAACAGATATATCAGCAAGCAACATCTCTGGTTAGCGGTATTCAAAAAACTTTTCAGGAACTGTGTAATTTCCACAACCGGATGGTGGAATCTAAGCTTCGTTTCATTACGCAGGATTTACCTAAGATTGATGCACAACTTACAATCCAACGTAAGCATTTGAAACATTTGTTGGCCGAAGAAGCCAAATTAAACACCATAATCACCCAAAGTGATTCTTTTGAGATGCTTGAGCAGCTAATCGTAGAGCTTAATACAAAATATCAAATGAAAGGAGAATATGAGAATACTCTGCGACAATTGAACGCCGTCGAGTTAAAATTGGCAGAACTTAATGAAGAACTTGCGAAGATTGATAATAACCTGTTTTCCGATGAATTCGCACTAAAAATCAAAGAGCAGGTTATTAAGTTCAACAGACATTTTTCCGCGGTATCATACGATTTGTATGGTGAAAAATACGCTTTAAAATTTGATACGAAAACCGTGAAAGGGCGCCGTCTTTATGAATTCACGGCATTTAATACCAATTTTAGTTCGGGTAAAAAACAGGGAGAAATATCTTGCTTTGACATCGCCTATACACTTTTTGCCGACGAAGAAGGTATCCCATGTATGCATTTTCTCCTTAATGATAAAAAAGAATTAATGCATGATAATCAACTCTTGATGATCGGTAAACTTGTCAATGCAAAAGGAATACAGTTTGTAGCATCAATTCTAAAAGATAAGCTACCGGAAGAATTAAATAAAGAAGAATATATAGTTCTAAAATTATCACAGGAAGACAAGCTTTTTAGGATTGAAAAAAAGAAGTGATTATTCACTTTACATAATCGGAGTTAATTAACAGCCGGAAGAGACTTTGCCTGGAATATATATGTTAAAAGCTCCGCGGCGATTATGGATGGCGTTGATTTTGGCGGCGGCGTTTCCCGGTCTCGGCGGCGGCCAAACGAGGGAAGCTCCCTATATTGCCCCCAAGCCGGCGTGGGATCGTTTCACGGTTTTTGTCTGGCAGTATAAAACCTCCATCCGGCGGGATCGCGCTCTTTATAATGCGGCCGGATTTCGCGGTTTTGACATCGACCGCGGGGCCGGCAAGGAAGCCATCGCCCGATACGCCGCGGATAACGGCCTGCTCTATTATGTGGATCATGTCGCCGACAAGGGCTATCTGCATCTGACCGAACGCACCGGACGGGACGAGATACTGCGAAAGCGAGAGGTGCTCGAACGCCCCCGGAGTCTGGCCGATCCCAAAACCCTTCAAGTATTACGGGAACATATTGGCAAAAATATCGCGGCCATGAAAGACGGGCCGGTGCTGGCTTATGCTTTGGATGATGAACCCAGTGTCGGCGTGTTTAATACGCCTTGCGAGGTGGATGGCTCCGCAACGTCCGTGGCCGGGTATCGTGACTGGCTCCGGAACAAATATGAGAAGATTGACAGGTTAAACGCGGTTTGGCGAACCAGCTTGCGCGATTTCGATGAAGCCCGGCCGGTGTCGTTTGAGGAAATGCGTATCCGTCACCGGCAACCAACGTTTAGCAAGTGGAATCTTTCGCGCTGGATGGATTGGCGCAGTTACATGGACAGCCAGTTCGCCGATTGTCTGGCGAGCCTGGTAAACTACGCCAATGAACTGGAACCGGCCACGCCCGTAGGCATCGCCGGCGGCCAGCAGCCCGCCCCTTACGGCGGGTACAATTACGCCAAGCTATGCACGGCCATCCAGTGGATCGAGGCGTATGACATCGGCGGCACATGTGAAATTCTGCGCTCGCTGTGGGCCTGGCCCAACCGCCGCCCGTACATGCAAACCTGGTTCAGCACCGGCGACGCCAGGCGCGACGCCTGGTTCCTTTGGTATTACCTGCTCCACGGCAACCGCGGCGTCATTGCCTGGCCGGAAGATAAAAACGGTTCGTGGTTCAAACACAATGGCGATCAGCTTGCCCCCTATATCGCCGCCAACGCCGCAACCCTGCGGGAAATTCAGGGCGATGTGTCACGTTTTATCCTGGACACTGACACCCGTTTCGACGCCGACCCTATCGCCGTGGTGTATTCCCACGGCTCGGTGCAGGCCGGATGGGTGATGGACGCCGGTGTCCACGGCCGCACCTGGCCCAACCGCTCCAGCAGCATGGACAACGCCAACCAGACGGCGGGGATTAATCGCGTGGCCTGGTTTAAACTGCTAGAAGATTGCGGCTTTCAATATAACGTGGTGACGGATGAACAAATCGCCGACGGCATTCTGTTACGGGATAAATACCGGGTGGTGATTTTGCCGCGGTTGATTACGTTGTCATCCGAACAAGCCCGGGCGATTGAGGACTTTGCCAAAGCCGGCGGAACCGTCATCGCCGATTACCTTACCGGCGTTCTGGATGAAAACGGCGTCGGCCGAACGAACGGCGGAGCGCTGGATAAGCTCTTTGGCATTCAACGCGATGAGAGTAAAGGGTGCTTCGACGGTAAAACCATCGCCGAAATCAACGCGGAATTATATCAAAAACCTTTCATGGAGCGATTAAGTTACAAAGGGGCGATCACCTGGAATGATCTGGTCGTCGCCGAACGCGGCCTTATCGCAAAAACATCAACGGCGGCCGCACGGGTAAAGGGGGCCGACGTGCTTATCAAACGCGACCTTGGATCGGGACGATGTACGTATTTGAATCTGACGCCGGTTGCCTATTATGACTTGAATACGCGGCTCGGCGACGTCGGCGGGCAATGGCGTCAAATTTTAACGACACTGCTGGCCGAAAGCGGCTTGCAGCCCCGCGCCGTGGTGATTGAAAAAACCGGCGAGCATAAAAATGAATCCATTCCCCTGACCGAGACGGTGTTCTGGCGCAAAGGAGATGAAGTGGTCGTCGGCGTGGTTAAAAATCCCACCCGCAAGGCAAGCGTAAACACTTCCGGCGCCATTGATGACGTTTTCGGCGTTCCCGTGGAGGTTGAACTGCGATTGAGCCGGCCCGCCGCGCATATTCGCAATCTGCGCACCGGCGAAACGTTACCCGATGGTGACATTATTTCCGCAACCTGGGATCCCGGCGAAGCCTTGCTGTTTCAAATGACATGGCCGTCTCGGCCATGATTTTTTCCGGAGTAATAAGCGGATAGTTTTCAGCAGAAATCGATCGTGAGCGGTTACTCCCGCATCAAATATGAAATCATGGGCGGGGACGCCCATGCCACTTCACAATGCCGGATTGCCCAAGCGGCCCATAAACAGGATGCCGCCGGTGGCGTTGTCGCGGATGAGGAAGATAAAGGGGCGGTCGGCGCGGAAAACAACCGGCGGTTTGGGCATGGCTCTGGCGGCCATGACCACCGCCGTGGCGGCGGCCGCTTCCGTTCCGGTTTCGTTGACATCGACGAATGCCTTATGCACGACATCATCAATAAACAATCCCCTGCCTCGATCAATCGTTTGTTGGCTGAAATCCGCCATGCCGGAAAAATCGGCGGAACCTGCAGGAATGTCAAAGGCATGTTTCATGCCTATTGCCGGCAGGATTTTTTTCAGGCTGAAATCATGGGTTAATTTGAATTTGGGCAGTGAAACATTCACGGAGCGATTATCCATGTTTTTGAGCCGGTTGCGCAACCAGTCGGTGGTCAATTGTTTTTCCAATAATCCCAGGCCGTCTTTTTCGCGCGGCAACAAAATCAACATCGCCATGCGTCCGCCTTTATAGGGCAGTTGCAGTATCTGGACGGCGTCATCCTCGGCGTAATAAAAGTCGGTTGTCTGCCGCATGAGTTCGGCGTCCACGGATTTCTCCGCATTCAACCAGAACGGTTCCGTGCGGGTGCGCTCGGGATCGAATTTATCCACCCACGTGCCCAGAAAATAAATAGCGTTGGTCAAAACCAGCCGCGTTTGCGGCGTGAGCACTCCGGGTGCGATCAGGTTCTTGATTTTGTCGTTGGTCTGCTGCTGGACCCATTGATTAATCATTTCGCGGGCGGCCTCCGTCTGCTTGATAAAATCCACCTGCCGCAACCCGCCGCCGTAATGTTCGCCGACCAATTCCAAAAATTCCGGCCGAAATTCATATCCCTGCCGGCCCCATAGGGCGTTGGCGATGCGCAGTTCGTACGGCGCATTTTTCGGGGGCATGCGCAGCGCCTGCGCCAACCGCCCGAACGTCTCGTGCAGCGTCGCATCCGGCAGATCAAAATGCAGCACATCGGCCATCTGTTGGGCCGTTTCGCCCCGCGCCCCGGCGTAGGTCATTGCTAACGCGGTGGAAATGCTGTACGGCGAGAAAAATAAATTACCCCCCTGCTCGACCACGGTCGGTTCATCTTTAAGCCGACCGTAAAGCTCCAGGGCGAACATGTTATTCCCGGCCACCAACGCATCGGTAATTTCCGGCGGTGCTTCCGATCCTGCAACCGACGTAACAACATTCCCTATTAAAACCAATATCCCAAATAGCTTGTAGATATCCATAACTCGGCTCCTTATATCCATTATACCGGACGTAAGCAATATCGCATCGGTTGACGTAATACCTTATATACTCAAACTGACCGATGGTCAGTTTGAAAATTCAAAAATCAAAATGAAAAATGCAAAATTGTGGTATCCGCCTGCGGCGGATGGCTAATTTAAACTATTTTCAATCATCACATAA
>JAFGBA010000312.1 GCA_016933395.1 Sedimentisphaerales bacterium
AATACCAACATCGCCTCGATGAATGCGATCAGTAAACTGGTCGCCAACAACAACGACTTGAAAGTTCGACTGCAGCGCCTTTCCTCCGGTCTGCGGATCAACAAGGGTAAGGACGATCCGGCGGGATTAATCGCATCGGAAAACCTTCGATCTGAAATGGCGGGTCTTTCCAGTGCGATTGACAATTCGGTTCGTGCCTCCAGTGTGATCTCGACAGCGGAAGGCGCCCTCAATGAGATTTCCGCCCTATTGATAGATATCAAATCATTGTTGGTGGAAACCGCCAACAAAGGGGCGTTATCCAGCGAGGAAGTTGACGCCAATCAGCTTCAGGTGGATTCGGCTATTAACTCCATCAGCCGTATCGCCAACGCCACGGAATTTGAAGGCATGAAGCTGCTCAACGGCAACTTTGCCTATACCACCAGCACACCGGCCACCTTCGCCAGTTATGTTGATGAAGCCAACATTAATGCCGCCAAGCTGATCGACGGCGCCACCATGAGCGTCACCGTCGCTCGCACCAGCGCCGCCAATACCGGCAGAATGTTCTTGTCAGGCGCTACCGTGTCGACGGTGGATCTGACGATACAGGTCGGTTCCGGTCGCGGCACTACGGACTTGACCTTCGCCGCCGGTACGACCGTCGCCAATGTCATGGCGGGAATTAACGCGGTGGCGGAAGTCACGGGTGTGTCAGCGGCCATGCATTCGACTTCGACAACCCGCCTGGCGCTGCGAAGCAAGGATTTTGGTTCCGATGCTTATGTTAGTGTCAAACTGCTGGCGAACGGCACAGGCACCACGAATCCGACCCTGATGCGGATTCTCAATGAGAGCCTCACCGCAACGACGGATGGCAAGGATTACGGCGTCGATATCATCGCCACGGTGAATGGCACATCGGCGACGGGTGATGGTAAGATATTGACCATTCGCACATCCATGCTGGATGCGGAATTGGATATTGATCCCACGGCGGCCTTGTCTGCGGCGGATTGGAATGTCACCTTCGGCGTTACCGGCGGCGGCGCCGATTTTGCCATCGGCCCGCGTGTGGACGCCATTGGTCTGGAATCCATCGGCATCACCAGCGTTGCCCCGGGCCAACTGGGCAATACCCTTGACGGATACCTCAATACCCTCAAGAGCGGTATGGCCAATGCGTTAGGCAGCGATAATTTGATCACCGCCCAGCGTATCCTTGACAGTGCGATTAAAGATATCAGTACTCTTCGCGGGCGATTAGGCGCTTTCCAAAAGAATATACTCGAAACCAACATTAACAGTCTCAGCGTAACGCTGGAGAATGTGACGGCCAGTGAGTCGGCGATTCGCGACGCGGACTTCGCCACGGAAACGGCCGCCCTTACTCGGGCTCAGATATTGGTGCAAGCCAACACTTCGGTGCTGTCGATTGCCAATGCGATGCCGCAGAGCGTCCTGGCGCTGCTTGGCTAACGTGCCGGCTCACGGGATTCCCCGTCTCGAGCCGGCCATTGGCCGGGCATAAACCTCGGTCGCGTTCGGCTCTGACGGATGTTTCTCGAGCTGCGCAACCCAGTCAGGTGGCGAACCTTAAGGGACAGTGGATTTTGGCCGAAAGACACTGTCCCAACCGAACGGGCAGGACCAGAGCGGTTATTCTCTGAGCCTGCCCAATCGGTACACCACGAGTTCGCTTTCCGGTGAACTCTTTTGAGGCCCGGGCCTCCGACAGGAAGGATTTTTTAAATGGTTCCTGTCGCGAGGCCTGAGCCATTTTTATGCGCCCCGTGACGAGGGCATCCTGCCCGCGAAGTTACTAAGCCCCGGATGAAAATCCGGGGACGAATGCGATGAGCTTGGCTGTTGACTCTTTTTCTGTGCACATCGCAAACGCCAAGCCGAAACTTGAACCCTATACCGGTAAAAAAGACGCCATGCTCGCGATCAGCAAACATGGCGTTCTGAATGACGATAAAATCGGTTGAGGGTTTACTTAAACGAATCCGCCGTATAAACGGTCGAGTCGAGCGTGATTTCCTTGGGGACGTCTTCACCGTGCAGGATTTTCAACGCTGTTTCAACGGCTTCTTTGCCCCCCGTGGGGTACTCGAAGGAAGCGGCGAGAATGCCTTCCTTAACGTACATCTGGCCTTCATGGGCCAGCCCGTCGATGCCAACGAAAAGAATATCCTTTTCCCGTCCGGCCGCCTGGGCCGCCAGGTACGCCCCGTGAGCGCCTGGATCGTTATGGGCATAAACCAGGTCAATATTGTCGTATCGTGCTAATGCGGATTCCATTTCCTTGCGGGCTTCGGGTTCGAGCCATTTCATGTCGGCCTCGAAAATAATTTTGATATCGCTGCCTTTGATGCCTTCACGAAATCCGGTATGGCGGTCCTGGCCGGGCGTGGAGGTCATCAGTCCTTTTAGCTCCACCACGTTGCCTTTACCGCCGAGTTTTTTGACAATCCATTCACCGGCCGCTTTGCCGATTTTCTTGTTATCCGCGCCGATGAAGCAGGTATATTCATCGCCCACCACGCGCCGGTCCAAAACGATGACAGGTATGCCTTTCTCCACGGCCTGGGCGACCACGGTTGTTAGTGGGGCGGCCTCTTTGGGTGAAATAATAATCAAATCCACACCTTGGGTGATGTATTCCTCCATCTGAGAAACTTGCTTTAAGGAATCATTCTGGGCGTCTTTAAAAAGCACCGTCAATTCGGGTTGTTTTTCGGCAGCGGCTTTCACGTCGGCGTTCATTTGTACACGCCAGGGTTCGCCCAAATTGCATTGGCTCATGCCGATCATCCATGACGTTTTCGCCGCGGGTTCTGTCCCTGTCGGTTTGGTTTCAGTGCCGGCCGGCTGTTGCGGTTCCTTCGTGCATCCGAAAATGCCAACCAGCATTGCCACGAGCATTAAAGCAATCATTTTTTTCATCGTAAATCTCCTGTATGAATACCAAATGTCATTCCCGCGAAGGCGGGAATCCAGATTACGTGTGCCTATTCCTTTGCTTCAATCAAACACCATACTAACGTTTCTTGGTCCCCTGGAACAACACCGCGCCGACAATAATGGCTCCGGTCAGCATTAACCGCCCCGCTTCACTGACAGCGTTAATTGAAAGTATTTTTTCCAGATATCCGATCGTTAGTGCGCCGATAAGCGTCAACCAGATGCTGCCCCGGCCGCCCATCAGGTTTGTGCCGCCAATAACCACGATGGCAATAGCAGTCAGTTCATACGTCTGTCCCGCTTCGGGATCGCCTTGTTGTTCCGACGCTGCCTGACACATCCCCGCTACGGCGCAGAAAAAACCACTAATGCCGTAAGCCAGCAGCTTCATCGCCCGCACCGGCACGCCGGATAACCGTGCGGCTTCTTCATTGCCGCCAATGGCATAAAGATACCGCCCCCAGCGCAGCTTGTCGAGCAACAGCCAGCTAATTAACAGACAGATAAGGAAAATAATTGTCACCACGGCAACCGAGTCATTCAAAACCCGGGAATTTAAAAAGGCAAAGATACCCGGCAGATCGACATAAACAAACTCATTGCCTTTTTGGATGGCGCGAGTAATTTTTTCACCGCCGGTAATATATTTCGCCACCCCCCTGGCGAAAACCATCATTGCTAGTGTGGCGATAAACGGCTGAAGTTTGAATTTGCCAATAAGCGTCCCTGACATCAGCCCGCAACCAACACCTGCCAGCAGCGTCAGCGGAATCGCCAGAAATGCTCCCCATCCCAGGTGCAAGGTCGTCAGCGAAAAGATCACCGCTGTAATCCCCAGCAAACTGCCCACCGACAAGTCAATGCCCGCCGTAATAATCACAATCGTCATTCCGCAGGCCAGAATGCCATAACGGGAAATATGACGCAACATATCGCGATGCGTCTCGAATTTAAAAAAACTACCATCGGCGTTACGTATTAACCCGATGATAATGACCAGAATCAACGCAAACAACGCTCGCGCAATAGGTGAACTAAGGAACTTCACCAATGAATTATTTGTGGTATCCTGATGTTTCGGTTCCGTCATAATCAATTCAATCCTATGTCGTGTCCCATGGCGGCATGGAGAATTTTTTCCTGCGTGGCGTCACCTCGTTGATAATGCGCGGTCACTTTCCCGCGGGACATCACGTAAATCCGGTCGGACATCGCCAGCAACTCGGGCATCTCCGACGTAATCAGCAAAATCGTCACGCCTTCGCTGGTCCACTGGTTCATCAAACGATAAATCTCCGCCTTCGCCCCGATGTCCACCCCGCGCGTCGGCTCATCCAGCAGCAGCACCCGCGGTTTGGTCTGCAACCACTTCGCCAGCGCCACCTTCTGCTGATTCCCGCCCGACAGCGAATTCACTTCCTGCTCCAACCGGTCCGCCTTGATCCGCAGCGCCTCACGATGTTTCTGCGCCGCGTCAACTTCCTGCCCATGCTTAAGCCACCCGCCCGGCGAAAAATCATCCAGCGCCGCCAGCGTGATATTACGCGTGATATTCATGCCCAGCACCAACCCCGTCGCCTTGCGGTCGCTGGTCAACAACGCCACGCCGCTATTAATGGCATGACGCGGATGGCTGATCGTGTAAGGCTTGTCATTCAGGAACACTCTGCCGTGAGCAATGGGACCATACGCCCCAAAAATGCCCTGCAGTAACGCGGAATTACCCGACCCCTGCAATCCCGCCAGTCCGATAATCTCCCCCGCCCGAGCTTCCAAACTAACATCATGCGCCAGCCACTTCGCCCCTTGGCCGGGATTCGGCACCGAAAAATTCTCCAATCGAATACTCACCGCCCCCGGCGTCCCCGTCCGCGGCGGAAACTGCTCGGTAATCTCCCGGCCGACCATCCAGTTCACCAGTTTATTCGCCGGCAGATCCTCGGCGTCGGCCGTGCCGATATATTTGCCGTCCCGCAGCACCGTGATCCGATCCGCGATGCGATAAATCTCCTCCATTTTGTGAGTGATATAAATAATCCCGCAACCTTTTGCTTTCAATTGGTCAATTATCGCGAAAAGCTTCTCCACCTCCGGATCAGTCAGGGCGCTGGTCGGCTCATCCATGATGATTATCCGGGATTTCAAAGCCAGCGCCTTGGCGATTTCAATCATCTGCTGTACGGAAATAGGATATTCTTCCAGCGGCAAACTCACATTGATACCTTCCAGCCCCAGCTCCCTGAGAATCTCATGTGCCTGCTGTTTTTGATAGTTATGGTTCAGCCAACCAAATGCGTGGGTGTTTTCCCGACCCAGAAAAATATTATCCGCAACGCTCATGCTCGGCACCAGCGACATTTCCTGGTGGATAACCGCAATCCCGTACTTTTCCGCGTCCAGCGGATTCTTCATCCGCACGGTAAAGCCCTGAATATCCACTTGCCCGCTGTATTCCGTATGCACCCCCGCGATAATCTTGATGAGTGTGCTCTTACCCGCCCCGTTTTCCCCGGCCAGAATATGCACTTCCCCCGGCCGGAGGTCAAATTGCACCTTTTCAAGTACAGTAACTCCGGCGAAATCCTTGGAAATATCGCTCGTTTGCAGGAGCAGCGGCGGAGCTGCCGTTGTATCTACAGTTAAAGTCATAGTTTACAATTCGTTCCGGCTGGTCCGCCCTGTTCTCATGCCCGGATTGACAAGCCAAGCGATTCTGGTAGGCAAGAGATACCACCTGCCGGCAAGGTAATTGGGGTAGTATCGCTGTATAGAACACACCTGTCAAGGTTTAGAATAGACTTGCAAACCGCTTTCCTCGCACGTAAAGTGACGCGGCGTGTGAATGGGGCAGGAGACGTATAAAGGAATCAAAACATTATTTTAGAAAGGTAGCTTGATTATGTCGTCGTTTAATGGACTTGGCATGAATTTGGGTAATTTATCGCGGTTATCGAATGCTCAAACCCGTTCGATTTGCGCAGAAAACTTCAAAGGCGAAAAAGGCAAAGGCGGTATGGCCAAAGAAGGCAATCCCGCTGCTGCTGACTTGGGCCAAGGCTGGAAGATGTCGCCATGCATCAGTATCGCGGGCGGCACAACCTTCGAATTGGCCGATATTAAGGGTTCGGGTGCAATCCAGCACATCTGGATGACACCCACTAGTCACTGGCGGTTTCTGGTATTGCGAATCTATTGGGACGGCCAGGACACTCCCAGCGTGGAATGCCCACTGGGTGATTTTTTCGCCTGTGGTTGGAATAACTACTGGCAGATTTCCTCTTTGCCAGTGTGTGTAAACCCAGGAAGCGCCTTCAATTGCTATTGGGAAATGCCTTTCAGAAAACATTGCCGCATGACCGTGGAGAACGTATCGGGCGAACCTATAACCCTGTTTTACCAGATTGATTATACCCTTACGGATATCCCCGATGATTGTGCATATTTCCACGCTCAGTTCCGCCGGGTTAATCCCCTTCCGTATAAACAAGTTTATACTATTGTTGACGGTATCAAGGGCAAAGGGCAATATGTTGGTACCTATATGGCCTGGGGTGTCAACAATAACCAGTGGTGGGGAGAGGGGGAGATCAAGTTTTATATCGACGGCGACAAGGACTTTCCCACC
>JAFGBA010000313.1 GCA_016933395.1 Sedimentisphaerales bacterium
AGTCATAGTAGGGCATAAACCGATATTCCATCTCATTAAAATGCCGCCAACGGACATGGCCGTCGAGAAATCCGATATTGCCGCCTTTGGGCTCCTTTTGGGACATGTGAACGGTTGGTTCCATAATACCGCCGTTATTGGGATGCCCCAGACCCGCGCCGTTTCTATAAACACCAAACGTGTCGTTGTCCGGATCATTGCCCTGGTAGGTCGTTGGATTATAAGTATTGCCCACGGTATTGCATTGCACGATATCGACAGCCAGTTCCTGCTCCGCGGGAAAACGGTCGGTTGTTCCTTTGGGAAACTTCTTTCCGCCATGCAACAAGCTGTCATCCCGCAGATAGTCATAATCCTTTACCGCGGGAAGCAGAAGATAATAACCAATGTTTCGAAAATGGGTTTTTCGCCAGATTTCGCCCGTCGGCTCCGGAGGATTTCCTGTATCCTCGCGCGTATTCACATTATACGTAGATGGCTCTTGATGCCGGTAAAAGAAATTGGATGGTTCTCTTATTTTATCGGATGGGCAATACATGGTTTCCTTCGTGCCGCCGCTTTCTTCGATATAGTCGGTCGTACGATAGGGAATATCCATCAACCACGGTCCTAAATACACCGGCGGTAAACGACCTTCATTATCCGTAGCATAAATAAAAAGCCCTTTGATAATCTGGCTTTCATTGCTGGCGCATACGGCTATTTTCGCCGCCTCTCGAGCCTTGTTCAATGCCGGTAAAAGAATGCTCACCAACAGGGCAATGATCGACACCACCACCAACAGTTCGATCAAGGTAAATCCCTGGCTTTTTTTTGAGATATTCATGGCCATCTCCTGAAAAACACTACTTCTCGCATAGAAATTACGATATACTCGCTCTTCCCACGGGAAGAATTATGCTATTTTTTTACATCGGCTGTGTAGTGTCGTCGGTTAACCATTTCTCCGTAAAAATCATCAGGTCGCTCATATTGACCCGGCAATCCCCATCGGCGTCGCCGGCAATTTCGTGGGCGACGATGCTGGTGATATTTTGGTATATTCCGAGGGACTCCGGCCGTTTTTGACCGCTGACAAGAATCTTTAAATGATGCCATTGTCCCAGCCCGTTGCCCGAGTACGTCCAGGAGAACGGCACATCCCGGTGCGGCGACCACTGATCGACCTGAGCGACCCATTCACCATCAACGTAAACGTGGGCGATGCCGCCGTCATCAAACTGATAACTCGTCCACGTTACAGCGTCTCCCCTGAAATAGCATTCCGCATAGGCGCCCGCCTCGTTGCTGTAATGAAAATTAATCGATCTGTTCCAACCGCCGACATACTTAATCGCCGTCACGTGGGCGGCGCAATGATTGAAGTACATAAAATACGGCTCGTTCTTGCCGAATTCGAAAAAAGGCCTTAATTCAACGGAAGCATCCGCAACCCACGTGAAGTGAGAGTTGCCTGTGGACGTAAGTTGCTGATTGGGATGTAGATAATCTATCTCTTTCGCCAGGGGCAGCTTACCCGCATCGCCGGCCAGAACGATTGGTCCATACATAATGGCCGCCGGCTGGGCATGTTGCGGATCGAGTGACTTCGCCGTAAGTGTTTTAGGAAGCGACACTTGCATCACGTCGCCATTTTGCCATTGCCGATTGACCTCTAACCAGTGCAGCGTATTGACGGACGTGCTGACGGGCTGTCCGTTCACGACCACGGCCATGGGACCGGCCAACCATGCCGGCGCTCGTAATTTGATGGCAAACGCCTGCGGCGCCGGCAACGATACGGTAAACGTTATGGTGTCCCCTTGATGCAATTCGCCGTTTTGGGCCACGGTTACGGTCGCGCCGCCGTGATTCCACTGAACGGTCGAAGGAGTATATAAATTGACGTAAAGACTATCATCATCATAAAACCATGTCAGGTCGTAATAATCCGCCGCCGCCTGGGGCCGGGTGCCGCTGCAGCAGGACCAGGCATTAATATTGGTTTTGCTCCCGCCGTTAAAGTTATAGTTCGAGGTGTACTGCACTTCGCCATTGGTCTCCATGCCGATGGAGGCGCCAATACCGTTGAACACCAGCAACTCCACCCAGTCCCCGAACCTGGCGTCGCCCGTAAAACGAAGCAAATATTTGGCCAGTTTGAACACCGCCCACGAGCCGCATTGCGTCTCGAAGTGGTAGTCGCTCTCCTGCAGCGTGGCGATCAGGTTGTCCCGCCGCAAAAACCGTTCTTCCGGCCCATATCCCCCCGTCGCGAAGGTTTGTTCATCTTTAAGATAATCGTAGGAATTCACCAGGGCGTCCAGATACCAGGACTCACCCTTTACCTCATAGGCCGGCCCGGCGCCGCCCAGAGCGTTTACATGGCTATACGCATGATAATAAGCATAACGGTCGAAAATGTCTCCACCCGTAGCGAAAATATTCCAATATTCGGTGTATTCCCATATTTCGGCAAAATTACGATACTTTATATCGCCTGTCGCCAGGTAAGCTCGATAGATATTCTCGCTGATGGTGTACCATTCCGTATTCCCGCTGCCGGCGTTGTAGGCGTAAATCCGCGTACGGTCCAGGTTGGCGATGGCCCAGTCCGTAATGGTGCTCATATACGTCAAGGCGCTGGTGTTGCCGCAGTACAAATAGGCGTCCAGCAGCCCACCAAGCATTTTGTCATAGAAATAATGAGGGGCGTTGGGATTCGAGGAATAAAAGAAATAACCATCGCCTTCGAGGCATAGCGCCCATTGTGCGATTAAATAATTTACTTTATTAAGACAGTTGACATCGCCGGTGGCGGAATACATCCGCGCCAATCCGGAAATAATCTGGCCGAAACAATTAAAAAAGTCAGCGCTATACCAGCCGCCCAGTTCCTGGCCCGGCGCCGGCAGACCGGCGCGCAGGCGGAATCCCCGCAATAAATTATCGTTGGGAATGCCGAGGTATTCCTGTTTGATTTGGTCGAACTGGTTCTTCAGGCGGCTGGCGGACAGGTTCACATTTTGAAAATCGAACGTGTTTAGCATTGAATCAGCCCGACTGTTTGCTGAAACACTTAGTACGACGGCTGCCGAATAAATCCACAAAAAATATGACTTAAACATTATTCCCAATATACCTAAGCCCGCCTATATAATATTATTATGTTTCAAGAATAAAAAACATCTTTACGAATAACCATAATGGCAACTTGCGGTTTTTAAAAGAAAGAGAGAAAGGGCTCTTTTGCCAATAACCCTTTCTCTCTCGAATAAAAAGTCATCTTGGTTATTCCAACGTAAACACCATCGCATTAGCCGACGCTTCTCCTGCAGGACCGCCATACGAATTCGTACCCGTATGTCTGATGGTAATAGTATGATCAGTATCGGCCAGGCCGTCATAGAGCACCGAAGTGAAAACATCACTTACCGGTCCCCACTGATCGACATTGCCCTGCGAGACGTCGTCAATCAACACTTCAACAATACCAGAGTTGGTATATTCGACGTAATTGAAGCGAATTTGCGTACCGGAGAAATCAGTGGAAATCGTGGCATCCGTCTGGAAGCTGTAATACCAGGTATTCCAATGATACCAGGTGCCGAGGGTAGGCGTCAGTTCACCCGGATTTAAAAACGTAAATGCAGGAGGATCGAACACACAATTCATTGCATTCGTAGCGGGATCCGTAAATGCGTTTTTAATGGCAATGGTGTGACGACCCGGATCAAGCCCTTCGGTTTCCCAATGGCTGCCTCCCCAATCGGCGCCCGTTTGAGATATGGTGTCCACCAGGTCACCATCAATATAAATTTCCGCATGGTCTGCACCGTTGCCGAAAGTGACATAGCGCCAACGAATACTCGTGCCTTCAAACTCACATCCAACGCTTGCGCCTATTTGATACGTATAATAAACATTCCATGCGTTATAGGCGGAATACCAGGTGCCAACAAGATCGGTCGGTCCCGGATTGGTGAGCAACGGAGCAGCCGTATTCTCCAACAACCATTGGTCCGCCAGAACCACGAAATCCACCAGGTTCACCATGCAGTCCTGATTGAAGTCGCACACGGAAAATCCCAGGCATTCGCCGTATGTCGCCATGACGTGGTCCATCAATGTGCCGGCATCGTCATTTTTGGGGCCGTTGGCGTCATGAGCCAGTTGGACATAATTCGGATCATCCGCCTCATCCACGGTATTGATAACCACGTCCACTCCCGACACCGTCCCCAGACCCAGACTTATCGTAGTGCTTCCGCCGCCGCTGTTATAATAGGAATAGGGATTCATGGCCACTTCGTAAACGACCGTATTTCCGTCAATGCCGGTGGCGTAAGCCGCCAGATCCGTAGCCGCCGCCCCGGCCGGTCCCAGCACCGCCCAGGAGCCGCCGCTGCCGTCGTTGCCGATAATCCACTGCTGCATGGCGTCATTGACGCCCAGTTGCCCGGTGGCGTTGCTGTTGGCGGCATCGATAAATACCTGCACCGAATCCGCCTTGAACTCCGATACGAACGCCGGGGTGAAAATTTGGCAGGGATCAGAGACCTTCACGGCCACATACATCAGGTTCGTGTCCGAACTCCACATCACGGCGTATTTCGCTGACGTGATATCGAGCGTTTGACCGCCGTCGGCATACACTGTGCTGATGGGTATCCAAACGGCGTTATCCCACTCACCCGTACTGATTACGCCGTCGATAATGGGTTGACCCGCAATAGGCAAAGCCTGCGCCGCCCAATTTTCATAGCCCATTGCCGCGCTGCACAACAATAACATCAACATTACTACCTTGCACCGTGTTCTCATTTCATTTCTCCTACAAAAGTCCTATAACAACTCTTATACAACACCTACCATTTATCCCTTTTGGTTCGCACTTGCGTTGATGCAAGTCAAGATTCCGAACGCAAAGTGTCCAAAAAGGAACCCGAAACTATATGCAAATTTAATCAAATTCCTGTCTTCAGAGTATAATATATGATAACCAAACGCATATCAGCCTAACAAGGTGACGGTTCGCCATAAAAAAGATACATTTCCTGTTTGTACTACTATCCATAATCTTCTTGTTTTTTATGCACGTTTTTCATGCCGCCATTTCCGTAAGTGCTTTGATATCAAGACCGGAG
>JAFGBA010000314.1 GCA_016933395.1 Sedimentisphaerales bacterium
GCGTTGGCGTTGCGCAACGGAACATAACGAATTTCCATCCGGTCGATATCGAACGTTTTCTTCAGTTCATCCGCCCGCGCAAACACCGCCGGCTCCCGGCTGGAAATAATCAGCGTATTATTCGGCGCTACCGCTGCGTTAAACTTCTGCCCTGGATCGATATCCTTTTCCAGCAACTGCTTGAACTCATCCGCCGCCAGGTATTCCAGCACGATATATTTTTGCTGTAAGGGCGCCTGTGGCGGCTGCGGCGGCGTGGCGACGTCAAGCTCCGTTTTGACGAATGTCTCAATATTCGTCAGCGCTTCTTTCGGCCCCACGACCAGAACTCCCTTAAGCTGCGGATGCACCCCGATATACGTCGCTTTCCGTCCTTTGTCCTCGCCTTTTTCATCCCCTTTGGCCAGGTACAACGCTTTGAGTGTATTCACCACCTTTTCCGGATCGGCGTAGGTCAGGTTGATGGTCTTCGGATGCGTATCCTCCAGCGGCACGATGCGTATCACAGATCCCTCCCGCACCGCCGCCTTGTTTTCCGTCACCAGCTTGGCGTTCAAAAGTTGCAGCATCCCATCAACGTTCACCTCTTCCTTGCCTTCACTGATAAGGCTGATAGGTTCGTTTAGCGCCTCCACCCCCTCGAACTGCACATGGTACGTTTCCGATAGCATCTGGAACAGCAACTTCGGCTCCACGTCGCGATAAAAGATACTCGCGGTAATTTCCTGGGGCGGCGCCGGCGGCGGCAGCGGGGTTTCCGCTGGTTGGCTATATGCCGTGGAAAGGGCGCTTATCATTATAATGGTTATCGCCAGGCGCAAGCCGGCCGAATTAAATATCCCGCCGCTGAACTGAATGTGTTTATTGCTTGACACGGTGAAGTCCTCCAACAAAGCGCTTATTGCAGCGCGTCGGTTGTTTCGCCGGCGGGTGGTTCCGCTGTGCGTAATTGGTAATCCTGACAAAAGACGCGGCGGCAATAAACTGGCGCTGCGTCGAGACCATCGGGATAATAATAGACGTAAAAAACGAAATCTCCACGCGCCGGCGGCGTTGTTCCCCACGATAAGCGCAGCATATAACCATCCAGTAATCGGGAGGGTATCCACATGGAGGCCAATTCCGCTGCGTCGATATCCCATATTGCCCACGGCGTCTTTTCGGGTTGTTGCAGCAGGCGCACACGTAATGCCCCGCGGTTAATTGAAACGGATCTAAATGCGCTGTCGAGAAAAACCACGCGCAGCACATAACCATCGGGGCCGATTTCGTCATCGAAGTCGCGCCCGCCGCCGACGTAAAAAACCACCATATCCGCCGGAGCATTTTTCGCGGCTCCGGTCGGCGGCTGACAGGGGGGCGCCGCTTCACGCGGAATTGAATGCGGCATCAGCGGTTCCGGCGGCGCGTCAGGCAAACTTGTGTTGCGATTGCTGCTTGCACAGCCCGACAGCAATGTCGTTAAGATGACCCATGCCATCGCCCGTCGCATAAACGATGGTCGTGCTGATGGAACCGGTTGCTCATCAATCCGGCCAAAACCGTTATGGACCGGTGGGCTGTCCGGTGGGTTCGATATAATGTTCAAAACCGTCTTCATATCTGAGGTAAACCCGGCCAGGTTCAATTCGAATTACCGTGGCGTCGCTGAGTATGTCTCCTTCCGATATGCGTCTAATGCGGTCTTCTCCGCGCAGACGAATCGTCGCAAAACGCAACTCGCCCTGAATCGTTGTGGCTATCAAATCGTATTCACGATGGAATCCTTGAGCTTGCGCCAAAGCGTCATTACTGGTCTCGCCGACCGCCAGCCATATTTGTTTGCCGGCGTAGTTACAGGCCAGATAACTGGGTGAAATACCGGTAATGGTGATGCTTTCGATAGTGTCGCCCACCCGTACGCGCCGATTTTCACCTGGACTTTCAAACCGAAGATCCGCCCAAACATTGGTTTCCGAATGAACAATTCCTTGTACGACAAAGGGGCGTTTAAGCGGTTTGGGTGTGGTTTCCTGTACGGTGAATTCGTTTGCTTGTTTTCCCGTTGCGGCGGAAGGCTGACGGGCGGGACGAAAAATATTTTTTTCGATAATAATATTTTTTTTCTGTTGTAGCGTTAATCGCGGCGGCGGTGTTACGGTCGATTTTATGGGTTGCTCCTGGCTTCGCCCGTGGCCGGCGAATACTAAAAAAAAGCCGATGGCCATGGCCGTTAATTTTTGTTTTTTGCTATTCATCCGCCTCATCGCAACGCCTCGGATTCCTGATGGTCAACGTCTGTTAACGCCGCCGGTATGGAAACGGCGATAACCACGGATAAGTTTCCGGCGGGGATTCGACTCGTGATCGATGTTATGTCTTCCGGGTAACGTTTGTATTCCTGACGTAGATTAATTTTCATGCGTTCTATCTGTAAAAGCCGTTCTGAGTAATCAAGGCGCGCCAAAAATTCGATTAAATCATCGAGGTCTGCGTAAAACGACAATTCGTACTTGAGAATCTGATATTCTGTTCGCCCTTCGAATGGCCGGCCTACCGGAGGTCCCATGACCATGTAATTAAAATTTCGTTCGGCCTGAAGCGATTGCAGATATGCTGAAAAATTGGTTTGTCGTTCCACCACCGGCTCATCGGCGAAAATGCGGATACGCTCCCAGTTTTCCACGACGGTTTGTTGGCTTTCCACCTCGATCTCCAGAACGCGAAGGTCTTCCTGTCGGTTTTTGATCTGCTCATCCAGCCTGTCCAGATACTTCACCATGCGCAGGCCCGCTTCCCGACCCAGCAGCACGGCCGTTGTCAGCCCCAAAAGAGCGAAAATCACAAGATGTCGCCGTCGCATACTCATGGCGTTGTCACCGTATTGCGCCGCAGGGTGCAGGTGATCGAAAAACTGTAAGGATATAGTTCGTTGTCCGCCACCTGCAAGAGCGGTCCCGCCTGGCGGGGATCGCGAAATAATTGTGAACTCAGCAGCCGGTCGATAAAAGCGGTATGAAATTCGCTTTGTCGCACGTTGCCGGTAATGGTGATTTCCCAGGCGCCGGATTTGTTTTGTTGCAAAAGCAGTTCCGTAATGTAGGCGTCCTGCGTATCCGGGAACAACCGCGTCAACTCGCAAAGAATATCCAAAGTGGATAATCGGCTTCCCGTTTGCAGGGGGGGTAGATTTTCGTCCGCGGCGAGAAAGGTGCGAAACAGATTCCAGTTTTCCTGTGCTTGCTGTATTTGTTCCATTTTTGGCTGTCGCAAAGTGATTTGCTCATTGATATTATTCAATTGGGCGCGGCGCTGCCCGACAAGATAAAGAAAAAAGATGATGACCGCCAGCACCACCGCTGCGGTCAGCGCCAACCAGGGACGCCAGGAAGTTAATATCCTTTTTTCCGGACGCATTCCATGAGGATGAAGAAAATTAAATCCTCTGAGATCAAATTCCAATCCTTGTAGTGCTGCGCCCAGGGCGGGTTGATAACCACGCAGGGAATCAGACGGAATGGGCGGAGAAGGAGACGTCAGGCCTGTCTCCGGCTCGATCATGGTGACAGGTATTTCCATGTCAAGTTCGAGTTGCCGGGCCAGATCTTTATCCCGGCCTGAACCAAATCCCTCGCCGAAAGATAAAAGCAGCCGTTGTGGCTGCGTTTCCTGCCGCAGACGTAATGTATTCAGTAATTGGTGTAATTGTTCGATTAACTCCCGGTAAGATGAATTGGAAACGTCTCCCGGAGGATTATCAAACCTGAAAAACGCCAACCGCCCCGGATCGGAATGATCGTGTAAGGATATTTCGGCCTGGTTGGATTCAATATAAAGAGCAACCAGATGATTTTCCTGTAACTCCGGTTTTTTACTGAACAATACACTGTTCATCGCCGCCATCGAACGCAATTCCAGCCGTTCCAGCCGTAATCCTGCGACGTGCGCCATCCGTCGATAAAAATCAACTTCGCTTTTATTCGCCGCTCCAATCAATAAAGTACCCGCTTCTTCAGCGCGATGATAATCGATATCGAAAACCATTTGTGCGGCCGGCGCCAGAAACATTCGGGCCATTTCACGGGTTAACGTATCAGCAGCGCTGCGCTGAAGACGACCGTGGTGCAGGTATGTTTTTAGGCGTTCGGAAGGGAAACGTCTGACCATACCCTGAGAGGAATCCAGTATTATCACGGCCGGTTGTTCGATCCAGGCGGGATGATGCCGGCTGATAAGTTGCTGCAGCGCCAAACCCAGTGCCTGGGAGTCGCTTGCCTGAGCAAGGGTGATCGGCGCGCGAAGCACGCCTTCCACCATTGCCTTGCCGCTGCGCCGACGCAGGCATACCAGTCGAATATCCTCTTTGGTAAGGTCAATGCCCAGCATATGGTTATGTGCTGAATAATCCTAAATAATTACTCATTTCTATCGTTTCCTCACGGGCGACCCGATATACCTCCGCCAGACTGGTAACGCCCTCACGCACCTTTTCCAATCCCGATTCAAATAAAGTACGCATGCCTTTTGCTGCGGCCGTCCGGCCGATTTTGGTACCCGGCGCCCGTTCCAGAATTATCGCTCGGATCGTGTCGTCAAGGGTGAACATTTCGAATAAGGCGGTTCGTCCCTGGTAACCGGTTTCCCGGCAGGCCCGGCAGCCTCGCGCCCGAAATATTTCGTGCTTTGCCAGTATTCTTCGGGTTCGTTCCGGCAACTGCTCACTGAGGCTGTCGCGCTCTTTGCAGTGGGGGCATAACATACGCACCAGCCGCTGAGCGATTACCGCCTCCAGGGCGTTCGACACCAGGAACGGCTCCAAACCCATCTCCAGCAATCGCACCGGGGCGCTGGGCGCATCATTGGTATGCAGCGTACTGAACACCAGGTGGCCCGTCATGGCGGCGCTGATGGCGATTTCCGCTGTTTCCCGGTCACGGATTTCACCCACCATAATAATGTCCGGATCGTGACGCAGAATGCTCCTGAGCAAGTGGGCGAAAGTCAGGCCGATCGCCGGTTTCACTTGAATTTGACTGACGCCCTCAAATTGATATTCGATAGGGTCTTCCACGGTAACAATCTTACGGTCCTCGCGGTTGATTTCATGTAATGAAGCATATAACGTGGTGGTTTTACCGCTGCCTGTCGGCCCGGTGACCAGAATCACGCCATGCGTCAACGCCAAAACTTCACCAAATAAACGCCGGTAATCTTCGGGCATACCCAGGCTGTCCAGCCGGCGAAACATCAATTGCCGGTCCAGCAAACGCAACGCCAATCCCTGACCAAACATCGTCGGCAGCACGGACACACGCACGTCAATTGGTCGGCCCAGAACCCTCAAGCGAATCTGACCATCCTGAGGTAATCGTTTTTCAGCGATATCCAGGTTGGCCAATATTTTCAGGCGGCTGATAATCGCAGGCTCAAGGTGTTTAAGCCGTTCCGGTACGGATTCCCGTTGAAGAATCCCATCCAGCCGAAACCGCACCCGCAATTCATTTTCGAAAGGTTCCAGGTGAATGTCGCTGGCTCCAATTTTCACGGCTTCCAGTAGGAGTTGGTTGACAAAACGAATAATTGCCCCATCTTCACCTGGTGTTTCTGCTGCCGATAAATCCACCACCTCCTGGCCCAAAACGGTGATTTCTCCGGCGTCCGGCTGCTTGAGCACATCCTGCACCGTCTCAGCGCCGATGCCGTAAAGTTGCTTGGTCAGTCGGGTGATGTCGCTGGGCAAAGCCAGTCGTCCCACCACGTTTAACTGTCGGCGGCCGGTCTGCTCAGCGATTAACAGGGTTAGTTCCTCACATTTTTCAAACTGCTGCGGGTCCGCCAGGGCGATTTCCAGTCGATCCCCGCTCAGTCGCAAGGGGACAATGCTTAGTTCATGCGCCAGCCGGGCCGGCAGCACGTTTACCAGGTTAGCATCTGGCCGAACCTTGCTTGCATCGACCAGTTCCACTTGTAAAAATTCCGCCAACGACTGCCAGACCGCCAATTCCAGCATCGGGTGTTCGGCGAGGATGGCGTAATAAAGCGGATGTCCTGCGGGTTGTGCTTTCTCCAAGGCCTCAAGCTCTGTGGAGGAGAGTATTTTTTTGCCAGCGAGGTAGGAACGAAAGTCAGTCACAAAATCTCATCTATTTTATCTATATTTACCAAACTAACACTCATACTTATAACATATCATTATCTTATCGTCAACCAATGTCTTATGAGTCGAGTTTTCGCTTGCAAACTTTTACCGGCAATCTATTCTGGCACAAACAGTAACAACA
>JAFGBA010000315.1 GCA_016933395.1 Sedimentisphaerales bacterium
CGTCACCCGAGCGCTGGACCTGACCCCCATGGAAGAACGCCACATGGTCCGTCAGGCGCTCGTGGGCAATCTACGCTGTATCATCAGCCAGCGGCTTTTACCCGGCATTCGCAAGGATATTCCCCGTGTGCCCGCCGTTGAAATACTCCTAATGAATCCCTCCGCGCGCAAACTTATTGCTGAAGAACGTGAACGCGAACTTCCCGCGGTTATAAAA
This sequence comes from Sedimentisphaerales bacterium, assembly GCA_016933395.1. Taxonomy (GTDB): domain Bacteria; phylum Planctomycetota; class Phycisphaerae; order Sedimentisphaerales; family SM23-30; genus JAFGBA01. The sequence goes on from JAFGBA010000315.1 coordinate 218, forward strand.
TCTTCCTATGCCGACGGGATGGTGGACTATACCGAAAGCCTCCGTAAACTAATCCAGGAGGAATATATTGACCTTAAGACGGCATACAATTATGCTCCGAATCCTGAAGAATTGAAGATGGCGCTGAAAGGCATTCGCTCAACCGCCGCCAGCATCCTTAGTTAATGCGAAAATGATACAAGATCAATCCGACAAACAGTAAAACACGGATATATTGATAATTTAGAGTTATACGGGCGTTTGGAGAACTGCATGATACATAACATATTGGCACAAACCACTGCTGCGGGGAGCTACCTGGCTATCTGGAAAGTCATCATCTTCCTCGCCTTATTCGGATTATGGGCCTGGGTGGGGCAATGGCTCGATAAAGATGTTCGTATCGCCCGTACTCAACGTTACTTCTGGAATAACGGCTATCTTCTCACCGGCATCATCGTTTTTTGCCTGTGGTTTATTTTACCCACTCCCTTCATCGTACAGGTGCTGATGTTTCTGGTAATCTGGATGACCATTCTGATTACATATATCCTCCATCGAAACGCCAGAGTCCTTCCTGAAGAACAGCTTTTCACCGCGGATCATATTCGCAGCCTTTTATCGCGCCAATCACGAAACAAGCAAACCCAAAATCGTCTTACGTTTATTTCCGTTCATAATAATGAACTGCCCGTTCCGCTACGACAGGATGCGGAATATGAAGGGTATGTCGCAGCTGAAGATATAATGTATGAAATCTGGCGGCGACGCGTAAGTTGCGCTGAAATCCTGCCCACCGGCGACACTTTTCAGCTCCGCTTTACTATCGACGGCGTCAAGGGAATCGCCGGCGATAAAGACCGCGCGGAAATGGAATCCATGTTCGCCTATCTCAAAGCCGTCGGCGGTTTGGACGTCAAGGACAAACGACGACCTCAAACCGGTCCTTTTTCCATCCGCACGGATGACGGCCAAATCGCTTACCAACTTAATACGGCCGGAAGCACGCGCGGCGAGCAAATGCGCATTGAACGGAGTGAGGAATATTCCGCTCTTAAACTGGACGCCCTTGGACTTAATCCTGACCAGAGTGAACAACTTCAAGCCGCCATTGAGCAAAAACCCGGAGTCGTGCTTATCACAGGGACAGAAGCTTCCGGCGTCACCACCACCCTTTACGCTGTCGCACGCCATCATGACGCTTTTATGCAAAATATCAATACTCTCGAACGCAAAGTGCTTACTGAAATTGATAATATCACGCAAAATATTGTCGAGGAAAACGCGGACGCCGCCACAGCATCGCGCCAACTACAATCACTCCTGCGCAAAGATCCTGACATCGTGCTTGCCGGTTTTTGCGACAGCAAGGACATGGCTCGTATTCTTACCCAGGCGGCGCGGGAAGGGAAAAAACTCTACGCCGCTTTTAACGCCAATAATACTTTCGACGCCCTTAATCAATGGTTGGCGTGGGTAGGAGAAGCCGACAAAGTCGCGGACACCCTTTTGGCAATCACTTGCCAAAAACTTATCCGCGTTTTATGCCCCCAATGCCGTGAAGCTTATGTGCCCGACGCCGGTGTTCTTCGTAAACTAAACCTGCCGGCGGATAAAATCAAACATTTCTTCCGCCCCCCCACGGAATTTGAATATGATAAGCGCGGCAATCCCATTTTATGCGAACACTGCCAGGGAACGGGGTATTATGGACGAACAGCCGTTTTTGAAACGTTTTTCATCAATGATGTCGTCAAACAATTGATTCGAGACAAAACGCCGTTGAACACCATACGCAACCAGTGCCGCAAGGAACGCATGCTCTATTTACAGGAACAAGCCCTGCGTAAAGTTATTGACGGAACAACCAGCATTCAGGAAGTGCTTCGGGTTACGGTTGAAAAATCGACGACTTCAACACCCGCAACAGCCATGCCTGCTTCTGAATAATCAATACGATCACGGAGATATTACTCATGCTTGCCAGCATTCTACTTGTCGTTATTATCGGCATCATTACGTTCTATCAGATATTTACTCAAGGCATATTTAGTGCACTCATCATGGCGGTTCTTTCCATCATCGCCGCCCTGGTTTCACTGAATTATTTTGAAGCCCTCGCCGTTTTCGGCAATCGTATGGGCTTGGCCGGATGGGGCGCTCAGGCCGCAGCGCTAATGGTTATTTTCATCCTTTGCCTATTGTTGCTGCGTCTTCTGGCCGATCATTTCATTCGCGGCAATATGAACTTCCCCCTGATTATCGATCGCGCGGGTTCCGCCGTCTTTGGTCTCATTGCCGCCCTTGTCATCGGAGGGATGATCGCCCTTTCCTTTCAACTTCTGCCTATTCCTCCCAGGTTTCTTGGTTTCGACCGTTTTGAAAATCTAACTTCCCCCAACGACCTGGATGATGAAAACAATCTTTTCCCTAATGCAGACGGTTTTATTCTCTGGCTGGCCAAGCGCACCAGCAGTTACGCTTTTGCCGGTTCATCCGCTTTTATTCATACCCACCCGGATCTTCAACGCGAATCCTATCTTAATCGACTGAGCGTTGATCCCGGCAGCCGACGAGAAGCTTCCGACGACGCCCTGACGCTTAATGAAGTTTACCTTATCGAAACCATCAATGATCTACAAACCGGCGCACCCGCCGATCCCCCCCGCGGAGAAACATTCCTTGCCGTTAACTTCACCATTCGCGGAGGCGGCGGAACCCGGGAAAATCCCGGCGCTAAAGACGTTGACGGGCGCATTCGTTTTATGATGGGCAATATTCGGGTTGTGGGTTACGATGAAAATAATCGTTCTCAAGCCGGTATCAGTCGATATCCCCGGGGGATTGTTTTGCCGGGCGCTAAAACCATGAGGCCTCTTGCTCTCAATGAAGGCCAGGTTCTTGATAGCAGCGGCGGAGCATTCACGTTGCTATTTGACTGGCCCAAGGACATCAAAACCATTACACCGCAATTCCTTGAATTTAAACGCTCCGCCCGCAAACCATTTCCCGCCGTCGCCAAAATTCTTGCCGCCAATCCCAATCATCTCTCTCCTGACGCCAGATCCCCGCGCAAAGTTGCTTTAAGTAAAATATACGGTGATTTTACGGACTTTCAATGTACCGCCTTGACCTATTCTCTTGATGGTGAAAACATCCCCATTTTCCTCAATCAGGAAATGCTCGATAATTCCACCAAACCTCCTCTCGGCGAACAACCTCGAATCGGCGGCGGCGGCGCCATTAATTTTGCAAACATTATGGTCACAAATCAACAAAACCCGCGCAACACCATAGATGATAATCCGGCACGGCTGCAAATCCCCGAAGGATTTGCCCTGATATTTGTTGACATTCAAATCAATAATTTCATGGCTGCGAATTTCTCAACTCCTTTCCTGCTTGATCTTGATAACAATCTCTACGAGTCCCGCGGTTTTGCGCTAATTTCCACTAACGGCATGGAACAAACCGTGGAATTCGCTTATTCTGCTTTTGACAGTCAGGGTAATATGCTCAATCCTAATATGCGAACGCCCCCGAAATTCCCGCCACAATCCTTTATTCGCCAGAAGCAGCGCGACGCCCGCATCAGCAAGGCTGTCTTTTATTATCTCGTCCCCCGGCAAAACACCCCTCTAGGTATTATAGGAGTGCGTTACGACGTAGGCGGCGAAAAAATTCAGTGGTCCGTCACTGACGCGCCGCAAATGCTGATTATTCCGTCCCGGTAAAATAATGAGCCGATTCTTCATTCGTGTTTGAAAAACGTCTGGTATTGTTTATCGCTGTCATCACCCTTACGTTGGGCGCGTTGGTGGGCAGGCTCCACCAATTGCAAATCAAACGCGGGCCTGAGTACGTCCAGGCCGCCCTTGATTCTCTTCGGCGTCCCAGCCGCGACTTACACACCCTGCGCGGCCAGATTCGCGACCGCCACGGCCGACGACTCGCGTACGACACCGCCCGCTTCGACTTATGTCTGAACTACCGCTTTACACGTCTGTTTGAAGAAGACTTCTGGCGGGGAATTCAACTGTTATATTTTCCCAGCGGCGAGGGAACCGTTAAAGATGTTCGGCAATGCCTGCGAGACGAATTTGGCTTTTCCTCCGCTCAGGCGCGCGATTTCAAACCTCGACCCACCGACGATCACTCTCTGGCCTTTAACGATTTTCAACGGTTCTGGATGGATCACGCCGAGAATCTACTCGCCGATATCGCCCGTCTGACTGATGGGGATATATATCAATTCAAAACCGCTCTCACCCAGGGTAATGCTGATATTCACCATCTTGCCATCGCCGTCGCCCGCCGCAAATACTATCAACTCCATCAGGCTGAACTTGCCGAGACTTACCGCCCTCTCAGCGGTGATGACCTTGAAGCCGACTTTATCCGTCTGCTGCCCGATCCTTTACAGCGGTATCGTTTCCTGGCCCAGAATCCCATCCGCGAGATGAACGGCCCCCTGCCTATTTGGCCCAATCTCCAACAGGACGTCGCCCTGCTCATCGCAGAACAACTCATCGGACAACCCGGCCCCACTCTTTTCTATGAAAGACCCATTACCATAGAAGTGAACGCTCAGCGATGCTACCCTTACAATGAAGTCGCCTGCCATCTCATCGGGCAGGTCCGCCGTGTCCGTCCCGACGAAATCCCACCCGACACCCCCTCTAACGATGCGCCGCCCGGCCACGAGCAACTCAGCGTCTATCAGCTTCGCGACACCGTCGGCGACTGGGGCATGGAACGACTCTTTGAAACTCGCTTGCGGGGCATTCGCGGCTGGTTCAAAGATCACGCCGACCCGACTCAGCAGCAGCGTATCGAACCGCAGCCGGGCCGGGATGTGCAGCTTACTCTCGATATCGAATTCCAAAAAACTATAGGCAATTTTCTGACTCATCCCGATGTTCTCCCGCCCGAATATCTCGACGCGCCTTTACCCGCCGCCGCCGTGGTCATTGATGTTCCCACAGGCGATGTTCTGGCGATGGTCTCTTCCCCCACCTTTGACTTGAACACCTACTACGAGTCGGAAAACTTTCGCCTTATCAACCAATTGGGAATCGATGATCCCCTCGACCGCTATGTCAACCGCGCTATCATGCGTAATTACCGCCCCGGTTCCAGCATCAAACCCACCATTCTGCTTGGCGCTCTCGAAGCCGGCATCGTCGGCCCCGACACCGCCGTCTTCTGCCACCGCAGCCGCAAGTACTGGCAAGGCCTGCCTGATGACATCGAAAACCACGGAGAGCTATCCGCTCGCCGAGCCTTGGAGGTGAGTTGCAACTTCTATTTCACTCTCATCGGCGATCACCTCGGCCCGGCTCGCACCATCGCCTGGCTGGAGACCAGCGGCTTCCATCAGCGTCAACTCACCTGGCCTGATGAGGTTGACGCTGCCGCCGTTTGGCCATCATTTCGAGAGACCTCCGGTAATGTCGCTCCCATCAACCCTGTCACGCACACCAGTACGGACGTACCGGGCGGCCAAGCCTTTCGTCTGCTGTGTATTGGCCGCGGACCACTTGATACCGCGGTGCTTCACATGGCTAACAGTGCCGCCACCATCGCCCGCGGCGGTGTGTATTTACCTCCCACGTTGATCGCTGAACCCGCCGTTAACCGCACACCACGCCGCATCGCCTCCGAACAAAACGCCCGCATCGTCGCCGAAGGCATGGAGCAGGTCATCAACCGCCCCGGCGGCACGGCCTATTCGGCCTTCCATCAGCCGGACCTGCCCTGGCCGCCCGAGCGTGTGCGTTTGGGCGGCAAGACCGGCACAGCCGAATACTCCGTCTTCATCGCCTTCGCCCGGGCGGACGACGGCCGCACACTGGC
>JAFGBA010000316.1 GCA_016933395.1 Sedimentisphaerales bacterium
ATGTCCCGCGGCGGTTTGCGACGGTCATTGGGGAGGGGGTAGTTCAACTCCGGTTTGGCGGGGTAGCCGACGGGCATGAGGGCGATGACGCGTACGTTGTCGGGAACGTTTAGCAGTTTCTTGACGGCCGCTTCGTCGAAGGCGCCGATCCAGCAGGCGCCCAGGCCTTCCGCGACGGCAGCGAGGCTGAGGTGGTCGAGGGCGATGGCCAAATCCACTTCGAGGCTGTTGAAATAACCTGCCATTTTTTTATAGGCCTGGTCTGTAAGGCCGCAGCCGACCACAATGAGCGGGGCGTCCGCCATCCAGGTTTGCCCACGGCTGGCTTCAGCGAGCTTATGCCGCAAAGCGGCATCAGTCGCCATGATAAATCGCCACGGCTGTAAATTGCACGCTGATGGAGCACTGCGCAAAGCGGCCTTGAGTTTGGCGAGGACCTCATCGGGCAGGGGACGAGAATCGTAAGCGCGGACACTTCGACGGTTTTGAATGGCTTGATGGACGTTCATATTTGTGCTCATATTAAAAACCAAAAAGTAAAAATCAAAATTACAATGTAAAATTAAAAATTCAGTAATTTGAAAACACTATGGGGAATATCGATTCTCCATGTCGTTTTACGCTATTTTACATTTTAATCTGTCATTTTGCACTTTAATTTTTGATTTTTGATATTTCTATATCGCCTTGGCGGACTCGATATCTTTGAATAAACCTTCGAACATGGCGCTGGTCAGGTAACGTTCGGCCGCGTCAGGCAGAATCACGACGATGGTCTTGCCGGCGAATTCCGGCAGCCGGGCCAGGCGGTCGGCTACGGCTGCCGCCGCTCCGCAACTGATGCCCGCCATGATGCCTTCTTCGCGGGGCAGGCGTCGTCCATATTCCAGTGCTTCATCATTAGTGACCATCTCGACGCGGTCCACCAGCGACAGGTCCAGCGTGTCGGGGATGAACCCGGCGCCGATACCCTGGATTTTGTGCGGGCCGGGCCGCAGCGTCTCACCGGCAAGTTTTTGAGTAATAACCGGACTGTCGGTCGGTTCGACGGCGACAGAGATAATCTGTTTGCCTTTGGTCTTCTTGATAAATCGGCTTATGCCGCTGATTGTTCCGCCTGTCCCAACGCCCGCGACCAGCACGTCAATCTTGCCCTCGGTTGCCTCCCAGATTTCCGGGCCGGTGGTTTTCTCATGGATTTCCGGGTTGGCGGGATTTTTAAACTGCTGGGGCAGGAAGTATTTGTCCGGTTTGGACCGGGCGATATCCTCAGCCTTGGCGATGGCCCCGCTCATGCCCTTGCTGCCGTCGGTGAGGATAAGATTCGCTCCCAGCAGGATCAGCACCTTCCGCCGTTCGATGCTCATGGTTTCCGGCATGGTCAGATGCACCGGATATCCCCGCGCCGCTCCGACGAAGGCTAAGGCAATACCGGTATTACCGCTGGTCGGCTCGATGATTTCCATACCAGGCTTGAGTACACCGCGTTTTTCGGCGTCCCAGATCATATTCGCCCCAATTCGGCACTTGACCGAGTAGGCAGGATTGCGCCCCTCAATCTTGGCCAGTACGGTCGCTTTGCCGCCGCCGTTAATGCGGTTAAGCCTGACCAGCGGTGTATTCCCGATGCTGAAGGAATTGTCATCAAACCATTTTGTCATATCTTCACCCCTGGCCGGATAAAGCCGGTTCTATAAGGTTAGTATTCCTAGTTGTCTAAAGGGATATTAAGCACGCTGCGCCCTAAAGTCAAGTATGCCGACAATGAAGTTTTTTGAACATTTTGGTGATCGAGGGGTAATTGTATGGTTGTTTCATATTCGCATAGCGGTAACGATATTTGTCTTGCCGGAAAAAATTTATACGAGACAATAACATTCATGACAATTCGGCAAGTAACAGATTTACCTCGACTTACGTCACGGGCGAGGGATGCCCATAAGGGCAATTTCGGTAAGGTGCTTATTATCGGCGGCAGTGTTGGTATGGTCGGAGCGCCCGCTTTGGCGGCGAATGCAGCGTTTCGATGTGGTGCGGGGCTGGTGCGGCTGGCGGTGGGGCGGTCCATTTGGCAAACCGTGGCGACGCTGGCGCCTTGTGCGACGAGTATCCCCTTGGCCGAGGATACATCGGGAAAAATCGGCTCCAAAGCCCTGCGAAGTATCCTCAACGCTGTCGGTGAGCACGACGCCATTGCACTGGGACCGGGTCTGGGGCAAAGCGGGCAGTTGCAGGAAATTGTTGGACGATTGTTGGCGGAGCTGGCGTGTCCATTGGTGGTTGATGCCGATGGTTTGAATAATTTGGCGGCACTGGGGTCGGATATCTTACCGCGGGTGGGATGCCCGCGGCACGATGGCCCACAAGTTGTTTTGACGCCTCACGTTGGGGAAATGAAGCGATTGTGGAATGCCTGGCGTCGCGAGGAGCCGCCGAAGGACCGGTGCAAATGGGCGACCGAACTGGCAAAGACGACGGGGGCGATAGTGGTGTTGAAAGGTGCGGGAACCGTGGTGGCCGATGGCGAGCGGGTGTATGTCAATTCGACGGGCAATCCCGGCATGGCGACAGGGGGAAGCGGTGATGTGTTGACGGGGTGCATATCGGGGCTTTTGGGACAGAAAATTCCGCCATTCGAAGCGGCAATTCTTGGTGTTTTTATACATGGGCGGGCGGGAGACATCATGGCGGAACAAATGGGCGAAATATCACTGATGGCGACGGATATAGTGGATGGTTTGTCAAAGGCTTGGAAAGAATTTAGCGAAAAGCGATAAAAGCCTTAATTTTTTTAGCAATTCTGAAGGTATAAAATCGATATATAACCGGCTTTTCGGGTGAATAGCGAAATCGAGGATGAGGATAGCGATTTCTATTCAAGGCAGAATTTTCGCCAGTTTGATTTTAGCGGAACAAATGAGATCGATAAGACGCTTCTGAAGGTTATGATTTGTGTTAGGCCAAACTTTTCGAAGCATTTCTTCGACAGCGGTTTTATGGGGAGCGGAATCTCCTGATAAATGTATTGGGAAGGTCGGTTTAAAATTCTCTGATTGATGCAAAAGGTATTGGCACGCCGCCAAAGCGCCGACGGCCATATTGGTTGGTTCGATATTATATTCCAAAGCCAGACGCATGGTGCCGATAAGGCGGTCATCCCAACCGAGTTTACGAAGCGGATCGCGGGCCGCTCGGGTGACGGCATCGTGGAGAAACGGATTGGTCATTCGTTCTAATAGGTCGTCAGCAAACGCCCGATAGCCCTCAGGCGTAAAAAGAGGATCGCCGAGGTGAGCGTATTTCTTTATAAGAGCTGCGCCCGATTCATCCAGAAACGCCCGACGGGCAATAGCCATGATTTCCGGGTACGCCTTAAGTTCCGTCATGGTGACGCAGCCTCGGAGTAAGCCGAGATACGCCAGGAGGGCGTGGATGGCGTTATGGCCGTAGAGTTTGGCTTCCTCAAAGGGCAGAAGGTCGTCCTTTTCGCCAAACACACGGATACCGGGTTGTATATCGGGCAACGTCGCGCGGGTTGCCAGGATGCGATTAAATGCCTCAACGAGAAAGGCCCGCGAAATTGCAGGCGTTATGGGCCTCAGGTTAAGACGCCCAATTTCATCTGGGTTAGTGATGACCTGCGACATCTTGCCGATGACGGTATTGAGATATTGCACCGGTCGGCCGGTGACGTTATTAAAAGACTGTACTTTTGATTGTAGGATTTCCGCGGCGTGATTGTGGTTTTCCGCCGTGTAAATAAGCGTCGCCGGGGCAAGAGAGGATTGCAGCCCCTCGGCCAGTAGCGCCGCCACGCTGTTTTGTCCTCCGGCCGTATAGGTGTCAACACTGGGAAGGCAGGTAAAAATTTCCGTGGCTTCACTCAGGGCATTGACTAATGAAACGCGGTCTTCGGCAACTATGGGATTGAATATCCGGACACCTTCGATGGTCCGGGTTTCCACGCGGTCGCTATGAGCAATATTAACGGTGTACCGGCCACGATTTTCCCGCACGGCTCGGACGACCTCCCCATCCACTTCCGCAATGGTCAGCCGATCAAAGCAACCGCCGGCGAAGGCTTCCGCCACACACAAACCCGCCTGAATCGGCCCAAAACCAAAACCAACAAAACGATGTTTCACCAGGTTATCCTCTGTAGATTATAAGGTTTGTCGTTCCTGCAGAAACTTACTTTCCATGGGGCCACTCCAATAGTCCACCCATTGCAGCGGCGTCGGTCGAATATGAGGATACAGAATAGCCTTGCCGTCTATTTTAGTCTCTTTGATAAGTTTAAGAACATCAATGGCGTTATCGAGTGACCCGACAGCGGCGACGTAATTGCCTGGATCAATATCTCCCTGATGGATCGCTGTGAGGGTTTCGGCCATATCGCTGGGATCACCGCCGGAACTACCCACACACTTGATTTCCTGATAATGCACCGCCAGGGCGTCAAGCTGGAGGATGTGTTTGCCTTTGGGCAGGCCGCCGAACATATTGGCAACGCCGCCCGGCGCCAATAATGAGAGAGCATTTTGCTGAACAGCATTGATGCCGACAGCGAGGATGATGTCATCGGCGCCCCGGCCGTTGCCGGCCTTCATCACCGTGTCATTTAAAACATCGGCGGTAACACAGATTAGATTAACGCCTTTTTGGAGGGATTTTTCGCCGATATTGCGCTGAACAGCGTTGAGTCGTTCAGTTTGCAGGTCACTAACGATCAGAATCCGTGGGTTATAACGCAGTGCCAGTTCGGCATGTATACGTCCCATCACGCCCGCCCCCACTACGACCGTAACGCCACCGGGCAGCAGGCCTAATTTTGGTTCACGGTGTGCATGCGGCCCGGCCTTATAAAGGTGGTAATGGCGATCCTGAGCGGACGTAATACAACTAATCGGCTCCGCCATGGATACGGCGAAATAGGGCATTTCATTATCGGGAAGCGGCACCAGGCATTGAGCCTGCAAGACTTCTTCCTGGATACAGATATATTGGGCGAGATGGCCGCCCAGGGTGTAACCCACCGCCACTTTGTGCATATCCCGGGCGTTATTACGGTAGCGTTCACGATGATTGACAGGATCCACAGCAACCGCCGGTTGAATGGCGAATCGTTGGCCGGCGGCATATTGCGATTTGAGATGTTCGCCCACCTTGACGATGGTCACGGCGCCTTCATCGCCCAGGATGATGGGCCAGCGCGCCATATCCCAACCGTTGAGGAAGGCGTGATCCTCGCCCTGTTCGATAAGCTTAAGAATGCTGGTGCAAACTCCGGCTGCATCCACCCGCGCCAATAACTGGTCTGGTCCAATACGGGGAACCGGAATTTCAGCAACTTCGAGATTTTCAAAACCGCGGCCTTTGGCGATCACGGCCTGCATAACCTCGGGAACGGGTAAATCCTGAC
>JAFGBA010000317.1 GCA_016933395.1 Sedimentisphaerales bacterium
CACGCGCAATTTGCCGAGGTCGAATATGAACTGGCCTTTATGCGGGTGTTTCATACGGTGGATGAGGTGTTTTTCCGCCATTACACCCAACGGCATCCGCTACGGGAAGGTTTCGAACGCCGCTGCCGGGTTTATTGGCTCAACACCATGATGCTGCACGTGCGGCTGTTCGGCGATGACTATCTGCCCGCATGTCAAGTACTTGTTGAGGAGATTATGAAGTTGGAATCACTTAAGGAAAAGGGTACCTGATGGGTTCCTGGTATGATAGTATTTCGTTATATCAAGCGGATGCAGGCCGGGTGCGCGAATGTGTGATTGGCTGGCTGGAGAGGCGGAATTTTGAGGTAAAGACGGGGCCTTCTTATCTGGAATTGGACCAGGAGGCGGAACGTGAAGTTTGGCTGTACAGTAATGACCAATGGTGTATTGTGTTGTATAGTCATTATGAGGAGGAGGAGCGGCTGGTCTTTGAGTTAAACAAGTGCAAGGCGCCTCTGTTGCATTTATGGCTGGCGGATAGCGATGTGTGGGGGTACGAGCTTGATGTGGATGGGGAGACTATTTCCGCGTTTAATTCCAATCCCCGTTATTATGGCCGTGAGCAGCCGGCGGCCGGGCCGAATGATATTGATGCTTTATGTGGCACTTGCGGAAAAATCGGCAGTGAATGGCGCATTGAGAGCATTCAGCGGCGATGGCGATTTTTCAAAGAGAAAAATTGCATCAAATTTGCGCAGGTTATGGGGATGCGCCCGGCGGCGAGTGCATGGAATTACGCGGGTGGGGAAATAACAGAACAGGAGTGTCAGGGTTTTAAGGTCGAGCATTTGTGTTTTCAACAAGCCGGTTACGATCCCATGGCCGGATTTGACTTGCATAAAATCCGCGTGCGTGATGGGAAGCCAAGGCCGGTGTCGCCCGAACCGAATCTTAATGATATGGTGGATCATTTTGGAGAAGCTCAGGGAAAGGAGATCTACTCCACGATACTATTTTGGCAGAAATTCTTTGGTTTCTTTCGATTTGTTTTAACGCCGCTTATTAGCATAATCAGCCTGTTATTTAGAATATATTTCAAGCTGTTTCAAAAACGTATGCCGTCGAAAATGAATTTACTATGTGATAAACCCGACTGGATATATTGTGAGAATGGCGTCCTAATTAACAAAAAACATGGTTGTCGGGTGGTTTTGGGTGAGGGAGCATTAAACAAACAAAAAGGATTTGAATATGGATTTATGCCCATGGTGTTTTATGTTGATATATCAGGATACGAGATATATTGCAGGGCGCTTAATCCGGAAGCGGTAAAAATGATGCTTGATGGCCCATTAGGCAACAAGATATTAACTAACGAAGATTGGTGGGTTGGCTCCTTTCCTGCCAAAACCATTTTAACGACGAACATTGATGCTGAGCAGTCTCTTTTCATGTTGGATCATTTTATTCAGACGCCTCAGGCGGTGTATCAGTTCAGATTGGATTATAAAGATGAGATTGATAATTCCGTGTTGGCGGAAATAAAGGATATCGTCAGTAGTTTTGAATTAATCGGGCAGGAACGGCAAAGGGATAAAATTTAAAATATCTATAACCGCAGAAACAACGGCGGGTTGGAATTCGAGGGCGACTTTGACGGCGGCGGTGGCGATGGCGCGTTCAATGCAATGCGGCCGGTTTTACCATTTTATTCCATGCAGAAGAGGATTGGATATTTTGGCGTTTTGATAAGTATTTTGCTGTTTACCATCGTACCAAACAAGAGCTTCGACGGTTTCATTCGATGATAGGGCGGATTGGAAGTGTTTTATTCCGGCGATGAATTCCGGCTGGAAGGTTTGGGCGGATTTAATCTCTACGGCGTTGAATTTTCGTCCTTGCGAAATCAACAAATCGACTTCGTTGCCGTGTGCGTCGCGGTAAAAGTGTAATTGCGGCTGAAGGCCTTGATTCAGCGTTTTCTTGACCACTTCGAGGATGAGCAGGTTTTCATAAAGTGCGCCGCGCAAGGGGTCCCTCTGGATTTGCTGCGGTGTTTCCAAACCCAACAACCAGGCGGCAAGACCGACGTCGGTGAAATAAAGCTTGGATGATTTGACCAGCCGTTTGCGAATATTCGTAAAATAAGGCGGCAACTCGAATAGAATATATGACGCTTTCAGGACCGACACCCAGTTTTTAATCGTTGTGGAGCTTACGCCGACGTCATTGGCCAGCGAACTGTAATTAACCAATTGGCCGACACGACCCGCCAACAACCGCAGGAATTCGTTAAAACGGATTAAATCTTTTAGGTTAACTAGTGCTCGCACATCACGTTCGACGTATGTCGCCAGATAGGAAGCGTAAAATCGCTGAGGGCGAAGTTCATGTTCGTGCAAACGCGGGTAAAATCCCCGCAGGATTATTTCATATGTGGACGGTTGCGGACGGTTATATCGACCGATTTCATCGATGGAAAACGGCAGCAATTCCAGCACGGCTGTCCGCCCGGCCAGCGATTGACTGATCGCCTGATGCACCTGCGGTTGATGACTGCCGGTGAGAATAAATCCGCCGGGATTTTGATTCTTATCGATTATTCCCTGTAGGTAACTCAATAATTTCGGAACGCGCTGGATTTCATCGAAAATGACGCCGTTGGTGAAATCGGCCAATAAGCCGCGCGGGTCATTCTCGGCTCGTTGTCGTACATCCGGATCTTCCATTGAGTAATATGTCAAAGCAGGAAAAGTCATCTTCGCCAAAGAGGTTTTTCCCGACTGACGCGGCCCTAATATTAGTCACCGCTGGGTATTCTTTAGCGCAGTGTATAAGCTCGTCTTGTATTTCTCGTTTTATCATGGTATTGGTAATCGTACAAAAGATTGTGCAATTTTCAAGTTTAACTTGAAAATTGCACAAAAATCGCGCAAATTTATAACTACTTATTATAAAAAGTTTTGTGCGTCGAATAAATCAGAAGAATTCTTCGACGGGAACGGGGGCGGGTTGGAATTCAAGGGCGACTTTAACGGCGGCGGTGGCGATGGCGTTGGTGCGTTCGACGCGGACAACACGGGCGGGTTTAATGCGGGCGGCACAGCCTTTTTCGTTGGCGAGGGTTTCAGCACGGGGGAAGTTTATTTCCACCTGTTGGCCTTCGCGGACAGGGGCACGAAGGGGAAGCAGGATGAGCGCGCCGTCGCTGGAGACGTTGATGCTCTTGCCGTTAAAGAACTTACCGGCGACCGGATGCCACACGCTCACCGGCCAGCGGACGGTGGAACGTTGCGAATGTCGTTGTTCAAAAGCGCAAACCACAGCACGTAATCCTTCTTCCCGACCCAATTCTGAATACTGACTGCCTCAAGTCCTTGTTGGGAATATCGGCCGTGCTTAAATGTTAATTTAGTTAAAATAGGAATTATCGATAAACTTATTTCTCCTTCAAGTTATCGGCCTTTAGCTTGATATTTGGTTGCTTTTACGGGTAACTGGTTATAATCTCAGCTATTTAGTTCATTTTGCGGACAGCGTTTTACTCCGCTGTCATTCTGAGCGTAGCGAAGAATCTCTCTTTAACGCTCAAGATAGACCCTTCGCTTCGCTCAGGGTGACGTAATTGGCTTAGATAACAGGTAGTTACGCTTTTTTGTTTTAAGAAACGACGAAAAATACAGGAACATGCGATTATGGCTGAGCAGTCGCCCAAAATGTACGATTTTAGCGCCATCGAAAAGAAGTGGCAGAATTACTGGGAAACGCATAAAACCTTCACGGCGACGGACACGTCCGATAAGCCCAAGTATTATGTGCTGGATATGTTCCCGTATCCATCTGGGTCGGGTTTGCACGTGGGGCATCCGGAGGGGTACACGGCCAGCGATATTGTCAGTCGTTACAAGCGGATGAAGGGATTTAATGTGCTGCACCCGATGGGCTATGACGCCTTCGGTCTCCCCGCCGAGCAGTATGCCATACAGACGGGCACGCATCCGCGGATCACCACGAAAAAAAACATCGACAACATTCGGCGACAGATTAAAAGCCTGGGTTTCAGCTATGACTGGGACCGTGAAGTTGACACCACGGACCCTAATTATTATCGGTGGACCCAGTGGATTTTCCTTCAGCTTTTTAACAGCTTTTATGACCCGGTTGAGCAAAAAGCCCGACCCATCAGCGAATTGGCCGTACCAGACGGGCTGAATGAAGCGCAGAAGCGGCAATATATCGATGACCGGCGGCTGGCGTATCAGGCGGAAGTCGCCGTCAACTGGTGCCCGGCGCTGGGGACGGTATTAGCTAATGAAGAGGTCGTCGGCGGGGTATCGGAACGGGGCGGGCATCCTGTCATTCGTAAGCCTATGCGCCAATGGATGTTGCGCATCACCGCCTACGCCGAACGGCTGCTGGCGGATTTGGAAGGTCTCGATTGGGCCGAAGGCATCAAAAAGCTTCAGCAGGATTGGATCGGTAAAAGCATCGGGGCGGAGGTGGATTTCAAGGTTGTTAATCACGACGCCACCATCCGCGTCTTCACCACCCGCCCGGACACCCTGTTCGGCGCGACGTATATGGTCCTCGCCCCGGAACACCCGCTGGTGGACGTGATTACCACCGACGCCCAGCGTAAGGCTGTTGCTAATTACCGCGAGCAGGCAGCGAAAAAGAGCGACTTGGACCGCACCGACCTTGCCAAAGAGAAAACCGGTGTACCGACGGGAGCGACGGCCGTGAACCCGGTCAATGGGCAGGAAATACCGATTTGGATAAGCGATTACGTACTCATTAGTTACGGTACTGGTGCGATTATGGCTGTGCCGGCGCACGATGAGCGTGACTTTGAGTTCGCCAAGAAATTCGGGCTGCCCATTATCGCCGTGGTGGAGCCTACGATCGGCTGGCTGCGGGATCAGGTCGCGGCCGGCAACTTTGACGAAACCTGGGGCGAAGATGAGCGCCAACGCGAAGTAACCAGGCAAATCGCCCAAAACGCTCGCGGTCGGAAGCCCGGCGATATTCATGATTCGTGCCTGCACGATATGGTTTTACCGGCGTACCAGGTGAATCCGGGGATGCTTACCAATGCGTTTACCTTTGAGGGGCGGGCGATGAATTCCGGCGAGTTCGACGGGCTTGACACGAATACGTTCAAGGAAAAGATTACCGCCTGGCTGGAAGGTCAGAACTTGGGAAAAAAGGCCATCAACTACAAGTTGCGCGATTGGCTGTTCAGCCGGCAGCGTTACTGGGGTGAGCCTTTCCCGCTGGTGCACTTGGAAGATGGAACAGTGGTCGCCGTGGACGAGAAAGATCTGCCCGTTACGCTGCCGGAGGTGGAAAGCTTTAAGCCCGCTGGCGCGGGCGAACCACCGCTGGCGGCGGCAAAGGATTGGCTGCATACAACGTGGAATGGTCAACCCGTATGTCGCGAGACCAACACCATGCCGCAATGGGCGGGAAGCTGCTGGTATTACCTGCGCTATATTGATGCGCGGAATAACGCAGCGCCCTTCGACAAAGCCAAGGAAAAATACTGGATGCCGGTGGATTTGTACGTCGGCGGGGCGGAGCACGCGGTGCTGCATTTGTTGTATGCGCGGTTCTGGCACAAGGTGCTGTACGATATCGGCTGGGTGAGTACGCCGGAGCCGTTTATGAAGCTGGTGAA
>JAFGBA010000318.1 GCA_016933395.1 Sedimentisphaerales bacterium
AAAATATTGATTGCTTTTTTTTGGTGATGTGTTATAGTTGTTTCTGTTCAAGGGAAAGTCGCGATTTTCTTATTTCACGTTCTTTATCAACGAGAAGCATTGAAACTCGGTTTCAATCGAAAGGAGATTCTGTATGCATATCCAACGATGGACGCCCGCGGTTATCGCCGTTGGGCTGATACTGATATGGGGCCTGTCCACCCCGGCTGTCGCACAGGACGACGCCGCGGAGCTTAACCTGCCAACAGCCAATGAGCAGGTGGACAACGCCGTGCCTTACACCACGATTCAGGACATTGCCGACATGAAGGCCGAAGCAAACTGGGGCCCCGCCTACTGCATCGCCGAGATACCTTGCTGTGATCTCAACGGCGACGTGGTAGCATATATGTTTGTCTACCAATATGGACAGGGCCCTGCAAAATCATACGGCGAGATCACAACCGAAGTCAAGCAAGGGCGGAAGGAATACGCCCAGGCTGAAAAGGAACTTGCCAAAGCCAAACGGCAAATGGGCAAAGAACCTGCCCCTACAACCGCAACGACGGATCCGATGACGCCCGCGGTGGTAAATCCAACCCCTGAGTATGTAAAAGCTTATGTAAAAAAGGATGCCGCACGCAAGAAACTTTTCGGTGTGGGTAAATATGGGTATATGGTCATCAGCGCCTGCTATGACCGCAATCCAATTCCCGTGACCGGTCACGGCTTACCTGGATTTTTCACCCGAGGCGACCTGATGAAGTCCAAAGCCCAGGCCAAAACCGGCCTAAACGCTCAGTTACAACGTATTTATATGGCCGGGGCCTCACAACAGTGGTTTGAATTTAAAAGTGACGCTGAACAGACGGTAACGGTTGAAGCCAATACCCTGCAGGAAGACGGCACTGACACCATTCAGAAGGCCATGGCTTATATCGCTCAGCGCGACGCAGAGGAGGAGCGCCAGCAGCTTTATGCGGCCAAATGGCAGAAACTGGAGCTTGCGGCTCAGGAGGTGCAACAATGAAAACCCGCGTTCTTTTACTAACCTCAATCACGATACTTCTGGCGTTTGCCCTTTGTACTCAGGCAGCCATTAAGTATGTTACCTACAATGATGAACAGCCAAACGGCTCCTATACCAAAAAGCTAATCCCCTACTACCTATGGGCCTGCGGTTGTACACCAACCTCTGGCTCGATGACGCTGGCCTACTGGGATAATTATGGCCCCATCGGCGGCGGCAGTTGGGGCAAATACACCAGTTGGGGACGGTTGATCAGGTATTATATCGACGAACCCACGCTGGAATCCTACGAAGACGGCGACGGCGACAATTTCGTCTGGGGCCACTATGCCTCGGCGGGCTTGGCGCGAACCATGACCTGCGTTGATTTGGCCTGGCACATGGATACGGATGCACCGGGCGGGTCAACCGACCGTGACGATCAGCATACCGGCATCAACAGTTACACGAACAGCATAGGCTACGGCAGCAGTTGGGCCACCCGTTATTACAAGTTCTGGCCGTGGGATCCGGCCGTCTATAAGAAAATCCGCACGGAAATCGACAACGGTTATCCTTGCCTGTGCAGCATTCCCGGCCATAGCGTATGCTGCTGGGGATATGACAGCGGTGCGGACACCATTTTCACCTATGACACCTGGAATGAATACCGCCACGACTGGGATGAGGATGAGTTCGAAAACCTCAACCGAGTTCATCCCCAAAACGGCACCCCTGACAAAGACGTCGATCTTCATACCCCCGACGGCGGCGAAACCTGGGGCGACGGCACGCAACATACGATCCAGTGGTATCAATACGGATCCGCGATTGATAACGTGGATTTGTTCTATTCCACCAATGGCGGATTAACCTGGACCAATATCGTCACATATTATACGTCCAGCGCCGGATGGAATTCTTATACCTGGACCGTCCCATCAGGCCTGAACTCCACGCGGATGCGCGTCAAGATTGACGGTTGGACCGGTTGGAACGATTTATACAGTGAGGACGCTACGCAAACCAACTTCACTGTCAATTAAATAGTATCGCACCCTTGATGAATCATCGGCTTTAACAGAAAGGCCGGGGCATGGCAACCCATGTCCCGGCCGATTTATTTTAAAAGGCACTGACCGCTTGAAACGTCGCTACGGCGTTACGGTCGGCGGTGTCGCTTCGCCAAACTCCGTCGCGATGAAATCCGGCATAGGCAATTCATTGACGCTTTGGAAGTATGATACGCAGGTATCGCGCCAAAAACGAGCATGCTCCAGGTGGCGTTGGCGAACCTGAGTGATTTGCTCGAAACGTTCGGCGTCGACGAACCGCTTCAGCGCCGCCCAGCGTCGGTTCATATTTTCCACGCAGCGAACGCCGTCGTAATAGCGCCAGACCAGTTCCTCCCAAAGGGTTCTGCCGGTTGAAAGCCGGCGTTGCCAACTGACGCGATGAAACCACAATAAAAACCGCTCCGGACAGGTGTCGATGTTATTAAACAAATTTGCTACGGAGGAATGATATTGTTCCACCGCCCCCGAACCACTGGTGGTACGGTCCAAGCCGATGGTATCTTTATCGGCATACCAGTATTGTCTGCCATTGCGCGTTTTGGGAGAAGGATCGTAATGGTTACCGCTGCAAACAACATTCAGTCCCAAGGGCGTCTGGTAATTAACCGCCGCCGGCCAGGAATCCATCATTATCCCTTTCGCCACGGAAACGAATTCCGGGGCGTTGCTAAAGGTCATTCGCAGCCATTCTTCGGCGATTTGTTCCGCTGAAAGCGTATGGTCCCACGCCAGGCGGCCGAAAGCATACCAGTTGGCCTGCGCGAAATGATGACTGCACCAGTTACGGTCACTGCCGGTGTTGGCGACACCGGCGATACCCGAAACTTTCCTATCGTAAAGGCTGCCATCAATAACCTGGGCCACTATTGAACCATCGCCACGAGCACAGGTATCGGAATACAATACATCCTTCCATAGAGGAGCGAGATAAACGTGATGGACCGACTTACCGAGATATTCCTGGGTAATTTGCAATTCCAGCAGCAACGGAGTATGCGGCATCCGACCAAACAGGGGGTGAAAAGGCTCCAAGGGTTGAAAGTCGATAGGGCCGTTTTTAGGTTGTACGAATACATTAGCGGCGAATTTGCCATCAAGGGGGGCATACGCCTGAAAGTTACGTTCAGCGGGATCGGGTTCGTTGTTGACATCCTTATTGAAGGCCCGCCAGATAACCACGCCCCCATGCGGGGCCAAGGCTTCGGCAAGCATGTTGGCGCCATCGTTAAACTGCCGGCCAAATTGACGCGGACCGGGTTGGCCTTCAGCATCGGCTTTAACCAAAAAACCGCCGAAATCAGGCGCCTGGGCATAAATAGCCTCAATACGTTGTTTCCACCATTGACGAACGCCCGGATCAAGCGGATCCGCCGTATCCAACGAACCAATGCCTTTATTCTTCATCGGTGCAGCGAAATTGGCGCTGATGTATACTTTGATATTATATGGCCGAAAAACATCCGCCAGCGCCGCCCACTTGCGAATGTACTCATCGCTGAGAATACGCGGGTCAGCGTTAACATTATTAAGGACCGTTGCGTTGATGCCGAGAGACGCATTGGCGCGGGCGTAATCGGTATAGCGTGGATCAAGGGTATCGGGCAGATCCTCCCATCGCCACAGTGACCGTCCGGCAAAACCCTGTTCTATGGAACCCTTGATATTGTCCCAATGATTAAGCATACGCCGCTGAATTCGGGGGGTTTGTCGGATTTCCAGATTATCGAGCGGCTGGTGGGTCTGCAACAGCCGGAGAAAATGAAACACTCCATAGAGCGTCCCTACGTCGGTTCCGGCGGTAATAACCACTCCCTGAAACGAATCGGTTTTTACCGACAGCAGCA
>JAFGBA010000319.1 GCA_016933395.1 Sedimentisphaerales bacterium
AACACCGCCCGATGCGACGATTGGGGATCAAGCACTTCGTTGGCCGCCTGAAAATATTCCGGATTGAAACCGTTGCCATTAAATCCAAAGTTGAGAATCCGCAGTTTCTCAAGATGATCATTTAAAATCGCCGGAGAAATACCCATATACGAGCGGGAGTCTCCCATAATCACCATATCGGCGCAATGCCGCCAACTAATCTTCTCCACCCAGTAGGCATTGGGCGACATGCCCAGAGGTTTGTCCGGCCGTAATGCACCCATAACCGCCAGCAACACCACCGCCAATAGCAACGACGTTGTCATCCGGTCGCGCAACAGGGCTTGCCGCATGTCAGTTCGAGGTTCATCTATTTTCTGCGTTTTCATGTTCTGACTTTATTTCACCAATTATGCTTCGGGGGAAATTATAACAAAGCAACATCAAAAAGGCAACCACCGTCATTTCCCTTGCCCACGGGTGAAATTGTGGTGATAATAAGTACGACTAAGCGGCCCGCTGAGGTCGTCTGCAAAACATCGCTGGTGAATAACCAAATGCCGCCACTATATATAACCGACATAATCGCTTGTTTTCCGACGTTGCCGGAACCCCTGGACGGCCTGCGTCTGGTGCATCTGACCGATATGCACATCCGCGGTTACGGCGTGACGGAACGGCGAGTAAGGAGTGTCCTGGAATCCGGCGGCGATATGGTGCTCTGTACGGGAGATTCCTGCTGGCAGACCCGCATCGGCAATCCGCTGGTCGATACGCCCGCCTTCGAAGCCGGCCGACAATCAGGTTTTAGCCGCGAAGGGCTGACTTTCGCCCCGCGAACCGCCATTGCCCTGATGGTATGGCGGCATTTGCTGGACAGACTAAGCTTTCCCCTGGGCGTGTATGTCATTTCCGGCAACCACGATTCGCCGGAGTTTCTCGATGAATTGCCATCGCTGGGAGTGCATGTGTTGCGTAATGAGACCGTTGCGTTGAGTGAGCACCTTCAGCTTTGCGGCCTGCATGGGGCCAGCCGTATTGGGTACGATATCCCCGCCGCACTGGAACGTGCCGATCCGAACCGTTTCACCATCGGCCTGACGCATTTCCCCGAAACCGCGCCCGCCCTTGCCGCCGCCGGAGTGAACCTGATTCTTACCGGTCACACTCATGGCGGGCAAATCTGTCTTCCCGGCGGGCGGCCGCTTACCACCCATAGTCGATGCGGACGCGACTATCTCGCCGGACTTGCCCATACTGGCGAGAGCCTGGTCTATACCTCACGCGGAGTGGGCTATAGCCTGTTGCCGCTACGGATTAATTGCCCCGCTGAAATTGTACGTATTACCTTACGACGCGACCGGCAGGAAAATACCCGTTTGGTGCAGAAAAAGCTTCCATAAAGGTGAATATTAACGAGTTCCTGTTGCGGAAGAATATGTGTTGGGAGTTCAGCCTTCAGGGCGTGTTGCCCAAACGTGACGAGGGCATCTTGCCCTCGATTTTCCGAACCGCTAACCGCGTTGGTGACGCGAAAAAGACCCGCGGGCAAGGATGCCCGCGTCACCGCTACGCTTTGGGCAACACGCCCTTCAGGCTGGCCGTTTTTTCACGCTAAAAAGACGTCTTCGAGAAGACCAAGCTGAAGCTTGAACTCCAAACGGGCTTTTCGCAACAGATATTAACTAACGACCGCGTCGTAATGTTCACGAATATAGGCCGCCCCGGCCTTAAGGGTTTTAATATTCGCTTCCAGCGTGTCATGATACCGCTTGGCCAATACATCGGGCATACACGCCGCCACGTCATCAACCGTTAAAATACCCCGCGCCGTCACATAAGCGCCTAGAGCCACCATGTTCGCGCCGCGAGGATTATCCAGCTTCAAGGCAATGTCATCGGCGGGCACTTCCAGCAAGGTGATATCATCTCGACCGGCAGCAACGTCAATGAGAGTGCGATTCATCACCATTAATCCGCCGGATTTTAATGCAGGTGTGAATTTTAACAGCGACGCCTTATTCATCACTATCAACGATGTGGGCGACACCACTAAAGGGCAAGCTACCGACTCATCAGAAATAACCACCATGCAATTAGCCGTACCGCCACGGACTTCCGGGCCATACGCCGGAATATAGGACACTTTTAGATCCTTCTTCATGGCTGTTTGCGTCAGGAGCTTGCCGGCAAGGATCACACCCTGACCGCCAAAGCCGGCGATAATGACTTCTTCGAGAAAATTTCCAGCCATCATGATTTCTCAGGTTCCTTGAAACATTGCAGAGGAAACACTTTGGTCATTTCGTTGGCGATCCACGCCATGGCCTCTTTCGGCGATTTTCGCCAATATGTTGGGCAAGGGCTGAGCAATTCAACCAGCGTCAGGCCCGGTTTGTCCTCAACCTGATGTTCAAACGCTCGGCGAATGGCCTTTTTCACCTGGCGAATATGCTTGGGATCGTGCAGGGAACAGCGTTCGATATAAGCCGTACCGGGCAATACCGTCAACAATTCACAGATTCGCAAAGGGAATCCGTCGTTTTGCTGCGACCGGCCGCGAGGGGTTGTCGCCGTCACCTGATCCAACAGCGTTGTAGGAGCCATTTGGCCGCCGGTCATGCCGTAAACCGCATTGTTGACGAAAATCACGGTGATTTTTTCCCCGCGGTTGGCGGCGTGTAAAATTTCCGCTGCTCCAATACTGGCCAGATCACCATCTCCTTGATAAGTAAAGATAATATTATTCGGCCGCATCCGCTTCATCCCCGTAGCTACCGCCGGCGCCCGGCCGTGGGGCACTTCGATCATATCCACGTCGATGTAATCATAGGCGTACACCGCACAGCCCACTGGGGCGATGCCCAGGGTTCGCGAACGAATATCCAATTCGTCAATGACTTCCGCCACCAACCGATGCGCCAAACCATGCCCACATCCAGGACAATAATGCGTGGTGCAATCTTTTAACGTCGGCGTTCGGGAAAATACGGTCTGCATCTCTATCTAATCCACTATTACAGGGGCAATTTTCCGAATTTGTTCGAGCACCTCTTCCACCGTGGGCACCGCTCCGCCGGCCCGACCATAAAACCGCACCGGGGCTTTGCCGTTGACGGCTAAACGCACATCTTCCAGCATCTGGCCGCAACTCATCTCCACCACCAGAAATTCCCGTCCTTTATGTTCCGCCGCCATGCCAATGGCGTCCGTGGGAAACGGCCAAAGCGTAATTGGCCGAATCCACCCCGCCCGAATACCCTCATCGCGAGCGACGATCACGGCGGATTTGACCACTCTCGCGGCAATACCGTACGCCACACAAATAACATCGGCGTCGTCCACGTCAAATTGCTCAACCCGCGTTTCACTTTTACAGATTCCGGCGTATTTTTCTTGTAAATGCTTGTTATGCAATTCAAGCTGATTATCGGTCATTAACAGCGAACGCAAAATGTTTTGCGGACGGCCCCGGGCGCCGGTAATAGCCCAGGTTTTTTCCGGCAAATCGCGCCGCGGCAGTTTTCTAAGTTCCACCGGCTCCATCATCTGCCCCAATATGCCGTCGCCCAGAACCATAACCGTAATACGGTATTGATCGGCCAAATCAAACGCCAACTGCATGAGATCGACCAGTTCCTGTACGCTCGCCGGCGCCAGGACGATACACCGGTAATCCCCATGGCCGCCGCCGCGCGTCGCCTGGAAATAATCCCCCTGCGCCGGAGCAATACTGCCCAGCCCCGGTCCGCCGCGCATGATGTTGACAATTACACACGGCAATTCCAGCCCCGCTAAATAGCTTATGCCTTCCTGCATCAAACTGATGCCCGGACTGGATGAACTGGTCATTGCTCTCGCCCCCGTCGCAGCCGCTCCCATGACCATATTAATCGCCGCTAACTCACTCTCGCTCTGTACAAAAACTCGCCCCTCTTCCGGCATGCGCCGGGCCATATATGCCGTGGCTTCATTTTGGGGCGTTATGGGATAACCGAAATACCCATCCACTCCGGCCAGAATCGCCGCCTCTCCCAAGGCTTCATTGCCGCACATCAATACTTTTTCGCTCACGCGTTATCCTTCCCGGACGTGGACGTCACAGAAGCGGTGTCTGTTTGGGTGGTATTGTCACGATACACTTCAATAGCGGCTTCCGGACATATTAATGCACACATGGCGCAACCGGTGCATCCCACGTCATCCGTACAGGCAGGGAAATACCCCATATTATTGGAGATTTTATCTATGGCGATACTTTTCTGAGGACACACCCACACACATAACCCGCACCCCTTACAACGTTCGCTGTTGATTTTTATATGAGCCGTCAATTCCTTTTGAACCATCCCTGGCTCGCCGGAGAACCGGCATCCGATTTATACCTTCTTTTTTCCGGATGCCGCACTGCTGCCAAAACCAGCAAACCGGTGGTATTTTATACGCCTCGCTCTTATGAGAAAAGTATAAAGTCTTTCAAATATAACGATAAATATCCATCAATGCAATTGATATAATCCATTTAATAACAATATGTTAAGTAAATACCGCCCTGATTTTTAAGATATCATCCCGGTTTTTATTTATTAATAGCGTCTGCTGATAAAATTCCAGCCGGTTTAAAATCACCATTACTTCATAGCCGATATAATGAGTAGTATGTCGTCGAAAACACCCGATTACATTGTGGATATAAAAAACGGGCCATGGGAGCCTTGCGGTCAGGAATCGCAAATAACACAAGGGCAAATTTCCGCCCAACAAGCCGGGAAACGTCCCTATATCAGTATTTTATTTGATTGCTGTGGGGTATATCAGCGCATATACCGCAATCGCACCGCCACCGCCTATGAAGGCTGCTGCCCGCGCTGCCTGCGGCAGGTGTGTGTCCGTATCGGTGAGGGCGGCACCAGTCAACGGTTCTTTCGCGCCCGATAATCATTCATTTCGCCATCTCCTATCGGATATTTGGGCAAATTCCGCAATTAATTGTGGTCTTTTGTTTGCTTCCGGATTGTTTATATCTTATTTTTCTGTAGAACGACAATCGAAGACTCATTTTTTTCCGACACTGAAGCCGTTCGGGACGGTTGTCTGGTCGCGCGGTCTGGCGGCGCCTCACCGGGTCGCGGCGAATGGCAAACCGGAACATGATATGGTTCGTTCCCAGGCTTAAATACATGGTCCATGAGCTTCGATTGCATCGGGCCAAAAGCCCGCGGCCCTCCTCCGATGGTGCGAGGGCCTGCTTTGATGATAGCGCGTCACTGACGCGTTCAATGAGCTGCCGTCTGGTCGGCTGAGATGGGTTGCCCATCTTGGTGGACCGACGCCGCCCGGGCCTGCCGTGCTCGACTGGAGCCGGAGGCCTTTTTTTATGCGCCCTTGGCAAAACACCTCTTTTGGCTTAAGATAAGCATGTTTTAACTTAGCCCACAACGATAGTTGTGGGTTCTTTAATGATTAGTCGCTTTTAAACGTGGTGTAAATTCGACCCATGATGATAATCATGGACTTATGAGGCCGATATCGTGGTTGTTTTACTGGACGTAGCCTATATATTCCTTTTTTTAACGCTATTGCCCTGGGTGCTTTATCGTATGGCTTTTCAAAATCGTTACCGCACCGGCTGGAAGGAGCGTTTCGGTTTCGTGCGGCCGCGGCATAACGACCGGCCGTGTATCTGGATTCACGCCGTGAGCATGGGGGAAATCAACGCCATTTCTACTCTGGTGGAACAGCTTAGACGCGTAATACCCGAATTCGAGATCATCATCAGCACCACCACCGACACCGGCATGGCCCGCGCCAAAAAGCTTTACGGCCAAACACATCGCGTATTTTTTTACCCGTGGGATTTTTCATTTGCCGTCCGTCGGGCGCTAAAGCGTTTGCATCCGCAACTGGTTATTCTGATGGAACTGGAAGTATGGCACAATTTCACCGCCGTCGCCCGACAGCTTAACATTCCCGTTATGGTCGCCAACGGCCGCATCAGCACAGGTAAAGGCTTCAAACGCTATAAGCCGCTGGCCCGGCTGGTGCGGGGAATGTTTGGTCGACTTTTCCTCGTCCTGGCTCAGGATGAAGAATACGCCCGGCGGTTTCGCTTTCTGGGCGTGCCCGCCGAAAAGATAAAAGTTGTCGGCTCATTAAAATATGACACCGCTGAAATTACGGATACCGTGGCGGGGGCTGATGAACTCGCACAACAATTGAGAATCATTGACCAACGGCTTTGGGTGGTCGGCAGCACAGGACCGGGTGAGGAAGCAATTGCTCTGAAAATATTTGACAAAATCCACGGAAAATCCGAACTGGCCGATGTGCGGTTGGTGATTGTACCCCGTAAACCCGAACGTTTCGATGAAGTGGCTCGGATGATCGAAACTGCCGGCCACCGATTGGTGCGTTATAGCCAGGTGAAATCCGGAAGCTATACTGTCAGTGATGCCGACGCCAACGCCGTGATTCTCGGCGACACCATGGGCGACTTGCGTAAGTTCTACAGTCTGGCGACGGTGGTTTTTGTCGGCCGGTCGCTGGTCAATATGGGCGGGTCGGATATGATGGAAGTCGCCGCTCTTGCCAAACCGGTCATCGTTGGCCCTTATACCGACAACTTCGCTCAAACCATGCAGGTACTCCGCGATGGTAACGGCGTCGTCGAAGTCGTCAATAGCGATGACCTGTGCGACAAAACTATTCGACTGCTGCTTAATCCCGAACAGGCTCAAACCCTCGCGCTCAATGCCCGCCGCATCATCGAACAAAACCGCGGCGCCACAAAACGAACTATCGAGGAAATCGTCGATTGCCTCGGCTACAAAATGCCGCTCAGCGATAAAACCATCGCCACGAAATCCAAGTGATTTCGCTAATTATGTCACTATCTTGTCATTCTGAGCGTAGCGAAGAATCTCTCTTTATCGTTTAAGAGAGATCCTTCACTTTGTTCAGGATGACATGTTATGGCTTTCCTCGATAGTAATAATTATCATGGATAAATCTTGCCCATCATACGCGGGAAAGCGATGGTTTCGCGGATGTGCTTGATGCCCGCCAGCCAGGCGACGGTGCGTTCGACGCCCAGGCCGAAACCGCCGTGCGGCACGGAGCCGTATTTGCGCAGGTCCAGATACCAGTCGTAATCGGCCGGGTTGTAACCCTCCTCGTGAATCCGGGCCAACAGAGCCTCATGGCTGTCCTCACGCATCGAGCCGCCAATGATTTCACCATATCCCTGCGGAGCGAGA
>JAFGBA010000320.1 GCA_016933395.1 Sedimentisphaerales bacterium
CCGCGGCTCGGCTGGCATGGGCACACATCCCCATGCCCAGACATGGCGAGTCGGCACGCTGGCGATAATCGCCGCTTGGCGCGTCGACGAACAGCGGTTTTGCGATGCGACTATGCACGTCCTGGCCGCATTGAGCCTGATAGCGGCTGAATTCAGCCGGCAGGTATGAGCTACGGGCGCCCCCATCGGTCAACGGTCCTCCGGCCGTCTCCCATTTTTTCATCGCTGCCGCCCAATCCTGTGCCCCTTTGCCATAATAAATCAGCGGCGCTGCGGTTGGTTGCCAATAACAATTGTGGTCGAGGATAAACTTCCCGTCGTCGGCCGCATCAATGCTCAAACAAATCGCCGGGCCACTGGATTTATAGAATATGTTGTGGCGGATATAGACGTTGCCAGGCTGTGTATGAGGGTCGATCATCCAAGCCCACACGTGATAACCCAGCGGCTGCGGGTAGGGATCGGTCGGGCGCGGCGGGGTTTTGCCCTGCATGCCAAAACCTCCGCCGCTGTTGATGCACGTGTTGTGTTCGAAGTAAACCTCCTGCGATGGTTCGCGGCATTCGTAGGCGGCCAGGCAACAGTCGACAAACAGGTTATTGCGAAAATAGATCCGCTGGGGAATGTTCCGCGTCCCGCCGCCCTGGTGAGTCACGCCGGAATCGTAGATATTGTCAAAAAGACAACCTTCGACCGTGAGGTCGCTGCCGCCATCCCAGAACTCGACCGCGTTGCCAAAACGTATTCGCCGCTCTTGGTGCCAGACGGCGCCTCCGATAAAGCGAAATTCGCAATTGCGGATAACGATCCCCTGGGCGTTGAATGCCTGATAGCCATGCACCCCCGAGTTACGGAAACTGAGGTTGTCGAGGATCACGTACCGCTCGGCGCCGACAATTTTACGCTGGCCCCAGACCACGCACTCGATGTCCTTATAGGCCTGCCCTGGATTGGTCGGCGAGTAGAGATAGAGATCGCCACCGCTTTGATATTGCTTGCCAAAACCCGTGTAGTGCCAATCGCCCGGCTGTCGCAAATCATCGATTTTCCATTGCAGGTTGCCGCAGGATTCACCGCCGTTGAAGACCAGATTGCAAGCCTCGCTGGGGATTACGCCCGTATAACGCCAAACACCAGGCCGCTGCTCGACCCACTTATCCGCATAGCCTATCGCCACCGACCCCAAAAAGGCGGGCTTCTCGCCTTCGCCGTACGCCCCGTAGACGATCGGCGCTTTTGGCGTGCCGTTGCGAGTGTGCAGCATATCGCGGAAAACACTGCCGCGTTTGAAAAGCACGGTATCGCCGCCGGTGAACTCGCGCGTGGCATACGTTTTCAACGGGCGCAACGGTGTCAAGCCATCATTGGCATCGTCGCCGCCGACCGGATCGATGTGGTAGGTTCGCCCATGCGGTTTTGCCGGCGCGGGCTCCTTCAAGGAATCCGCTGTTGCAACACAGGGCATAGCAAAAATCGTGAAAAGCAGAAGCGTAATATGGGTGATTTTCATCATAGTTCCTTTAATCCAGGCCTTTCCAAAGGCCGATAGAGCCGTTGCCGAAACGCCGGTTCGCGTAGCAGAACGGCCTGCAAAAACCGGAAACTGTCGGCCAGATAGCCTTCATAGCCGGTTGGATTGCCGTTCCAGTCGGTCCAATCGATGCCGCGTGGAAAGTCGTCGGTCACGCCGTTTTGAAATTTGCCTTGCTGCTGCCGCTCGAGCATTGACCGCAGAATAACGTCGGCCTTGTCACCATCGCCCACCACGTAGTGGGCGGCCAGAAAGTGCAGAACCTGGCCGGCCGTAATACCGCTGTTCATGTACTGTCCAAACGTGTCGGAACCGTCTTCGCGTTTGGGGCAGCCTATGGCGTCGGGCAGCAAATAGTCGCTCCGGCGGACGGGCAGCAGCGACGATGGCACCCCCAGATCGTATCGCTTGAAACCCTCATCTTGCATTTTTTGGCGGAGCCTGCTGAGTATCTCCCGTCCCTGTTGCGGTTCTACTAGTCCGTATTCGATGGCTAGCCCATTTACCGCGGTTAGACCGTAGTCATGAAGCTCGCCATCCTGGCTCTTCCATCCGGCCAGCCAGCCTGTGTGAGGATTGTAAAGCGTTTTGGCATAGACGGCCTTGAGCTTGTCCGACAGTTTCGTGTAGTGAGCTTGCCGCGAATCGCGTCCCAGCTTTGCTTCCAGGTCGGCCAGGCATCGCCAGGCGCGGTAGATAATGGCATTGGAGTGGCCGCATTTATGACCGTAGTTGACGGCGTCCCACCAACACGACGACCGCGTGGGCTGCACGAGAGCATTGCGGTTGCCGCTCTGTTTGGCCTCGACCAGACCGTCGCCGTCGACATCCCGTTTTGCCAGGAATTCGGCCAGTTTTTCCAATTTATCGATGCGCCCAGCCAGCCATTTTGTGTCGCCGCTGACTTCAACATAGTCCCAAGCAGCGATTATCGGGCCGGCATTGGCGTCGAGGAAGTCGGTCATGTTCCAGTAGCAGATCATCTCTCCGCTGGGCAGCATCCGCTCAGTCAACCACCAGTCGATGGTATCGCGGACCAGGTTCATGATCGATATGCCTGGCGCGATCTCTGGCGTCCATAATGCCTTATCAGCATAGAACCACAACGAACAACTTGCCGGGTCGCTAATCACGTTGTTGGCCAGCACGCCGGCGGGCGCCCCATAGAGTTGGCCCGTACCGGGAGTTCCCCATTTTGCGTTCGGCTGGAAGGCCCCGAACCAGCCGCGGCGGGCGGCTTTCCATATGGCCTTGTCGTGCAAGCCATGCGGCACCGGCAAATGTATTGGTATTAATTTCAGTCTTTGGGACTTTTCCGCTTCTAGTTTTGGAAAAACTATGACGAAGTCGACGGTTTTATTTTTGCGGCTGCCTAGCAATCTCGCCATCAGATGATCGTTGCGGTCGTCCGAAAGAAGCATCTGGCCGAAATCGGGTGCGTTGATCACCGCCGGCAAACGCATGGTTCCGTCGGCGTTACGTACGCTGGGGATTACGGTTGTCGGCGTTACCCGCGGATCAAAAGGAAACACGAGTTCCACCGCTTCGATTAAGGCGAGGTTTTCACCATGAGCGGAAACGGACATTTCCAGACTGTTTTTACTCGCTACGATGTGCCAGCGTAGCTTTGTCTGCGGACCGACTGAAATATCGTACCGATATTCATTATCGCCTAAAGCTTGGCCCGTCGTGGGCAGATCCACGGCCGAGCGCCACTGGCCGCCAAGACGAACTCTCAAAGCGACCTCGCTTTTAGGCCGCAAAAGATTCTGTTCTACACGCCGGCTGCCTTCCGTATCCCAGCTAAGGTAAGATATGGCCGCTCGTTTCACATCAAAGCCGCTCATGCGCAAACACGGTTCATTTGCCATTTCGGCTTGTGCTTGAGCGGTCGGCGATATTGCTAGTATTGCTGTGAGTATCGCGGCGGTCGTGCGAGCTATCGCTAGGAAACGATCGGCGATCATAGGAGTTCCTTGAGGTGTTGGGTATAACGGTGCCGTGGAAAAGTGAATCAGTCGCTTAGAGCTTGCTGCCGTCAATTGCCATGCCGTCTTTGCGATTTCCCAAGCAGCGGTGGGTTTCTTCATCGATCTCATAACTGACAGTACGCACGGACCCGTCGCAAAAGAGCATTTTGAATCCCCCGGGGTGAGTGCTTCCGAAAGTAGTGTAATTTGGGTAGCCTGGACGATCTTGCAGCGGCGGGTCTCCGAGCCTAGTCCAACGAGCGATATCGCCGTTATCGCCCATCAGGATGGTTTCATTGTCGCCGCCGTCCAGCCCGTTATAATAATTGTCCGGTGTCAGATATTTTTCACCTAACAAATATGTGCAACTGGTGCCGTCCACTATATCAACCACTTTGATTTCACTGCCTGCATAGATAATGCCATTGACCTCTGCGGCGATCTTTTTAAAGCCGGCGGTTCCAACTTCCGAGTCGGCTTGTTCGTAGTTTTCCGGTCCATAACCCCAAATGCTAAAACCAGAATTGAACATACCGATGTGACTGAAAACGTCACCACCGTTGCTGGCATAGTCGGCTCTGGCAGCCTTGTCCATTAGAGCGGTTTCGCCGCCGGATGTGCGGTACTTCTGATGATCTATGGGAAGTCCTGGATAGGCAACAAGTGGATATGCAATCGCCGCGCGGCGCGAAGGGCAATGCAAACCACTAATCGGCGTTTGCGCCATCTGTGCGACGGGGGCAATTTTGTCCGCTCCGCTCTTGCCCGATGGCATGTCGTAAAGGCCTTGCAGTTCCATGTATGGCAATACGTTGAAAATCCAACCGCCGGGCTGGGAATGGTTCTTGGGTCGATCGGGGTCTCCAATCCAAGCATATCCCCAGCCGCCGGTTGGATACTGACCGAGCGCCGACTCGTGATTGAGTGCGGCCAGCCCGAGTTGCTTGAGATTATTGCCGCACTGCATCATCCGCGCCGCCTCGCGAGCCGCCTGCACGGCGGGCAAGAGTAACGCGATGAGGATACCGATGATGGCAATCACCACAAGTAGCTCAACCAACGTAAAACCTCTAAGCTTATTATCCTCGCCGTACATTAATTACTCCGCGTCCCAATAAGTTCTATTATTCATGCATTACCTTCAAAATATCAGTACCGTTGGCGATTTGGAATGCTAAAAAACCCCAATTCCATGCCAGTTACTACCATTGCATCCGGCATAATGATTACGCAAGTTGCATGGTGGCTTGACTTCGTAGATCTCCTTAAATACAATGATCTTAATAACTTAGAATGCCGTTATTTCATTAAGAGAGAGGTTTTAGCTATGTCGAATAATGCCAATAGCTATTTCCGCTACCTACCTGTCAGCCAACGCGACAAGCAGTGGGGGATTTACGTAACGGCCGGCGGCGTCGAGACCATCAAACCGGGGGAAGTTTGCCCACAACCAGGACATCCCATCGGATACACTTACTCTTGGAATAACGGACGATGCCTGCACGAATATCAGATTCTCTTCGTCTTCAACGGAGCGGGGGAATTCGAATCAAACCCCAGCGGCAATAAGAAGCTCGTTGCCGGCAGCACGTTTATTTTATTTCCCGGCGTTTGGCACCGTTATCGCCCATATTTAAACATCGGTTGGAAACAATATTGGGTCAGTTTCAATGGACCGAACATGGACCGGCTGGTTAAACACAGCTTCTTCTCTCCGCAAAATCCCGTTCTAAAGACGGGCGTCAACGATCAGTTGCTGCACGCCTATTTGACGCTGTTGGATCGCTTGCGCTCTGAACCGGTCGGATTTTCACAGTTTCTAGCGGCCAGCGTCACGGAGATTCTGGCCGCGGTGATCGGCGCGGTTCGTGCCCAAGGAACGGGCAACCACATGCAATCCCTGGTCAGCCAAGCAAAAACACTGCTGGAAACACAGCTCGACACCGTCCCGACAATGGAAAAACTGGCCGCCTCGCTGGGGCTCAGCATGACGCACTTCTACCGCGTCTTTCGCGAGCATACGGGCCTCACCCCTTATCAGTATCATCAGGAGTTGCGTATTGAAAGAGCCAAGCAGATGTTGCACGGAACGGCCATGAACGTCAGGGAAATTGCCGCATCTCTTGCCTTCGAAAGCCCCTTTCATTTCTCCCACGTTTTCAAACGTAAGACGGGCGTGTCACCCAGCCTTTGGCGAAAACGCTTTGTTGCGGATGCGTCCGGCGGCAACCATTAAGCCGCAGACGACTATCCCCAAAACAGCGATCGGCAGGAAGCGAACCACCGACTCAAGTGGGGCCGCGGCTTGCGCGCCCACGAGGTCTACCGACCAGCCCAGGACCGGGGCGGCGATTGCGACGAAGAGGCTTTTTGCCTGCGACTCGATACTTAGCGGTCGTTCAAAAACAACTTCCATTATTTTAAGCAATCGTGTATAAGTCGT
This sequence comes from Sedimentisphaerales bacterium, assembly GCA_016933395.1. Classification (GTDB taxonomy): domain Bacteria; phylum Planctomycetota; class Phycisphaerae; order Sedimentisphaerales; family SM23-30; genus JAFGBA01. Next base: position 5,945 of record JAFGBA010000320.1, read on the forward strand.
TTTTCTCTACATGGATGGGAGAGCGATTTA
>JAFGBA010000321.1 GCA_016933395.1 Sedimentisphaerales bacterium
ATCGCCCAGGTGTGTCTGGAAAAAAATATCCATATTCCTGAAGAAATTACGCTGATTGGCGTCAATAACGACGAGCAAGTCTGTGAGTTGGCCACACCGCCCTTATCCAGTGTGGCGCTAAATGATAAAATCACCGGCTTTCAGATGGCGGAAATTCTGGACCAATTAATGGCGGGTAACGCTATTCCTCGGGTAAACGTTTTAACACAGCCCAGTCATATCGTTGAACGGCAATCAACGGATATTATCGCCGTGCAGGATAGCGACGTCGCCAACGCCGTTCGCTTCATTCGAACCCAACTTAGAAAAAATATCGGGGTAGCCGATGTCACTCGTGCTACGGCTGTTCCCCGGCGAACCTTGGAACGAAAATTTAAAAAAAACCTGCAAAAAACCATTCATCAGGCCATTACCCATGAAAGAATCAAATTGGCGGAGCAATTTTTAGTGACAACACGTATGTCCATTACTCAAATTGCCACTCAAGTTGGTTACTTAAATAACGGTGAACTGATCCGTAATTTTAAAAAAGTCAAAAAAACAACCCCTTTAGCGCATCGCAAACATTATTCCTCGATATAATTTGAAGATAACTGGAGGCGCTCATGGATGAGCCAAAATCAGAAGAAACACCGGTATATTCCGGCCGAAAATGGCGTAAGTGGATCTTTCGGGGTTTACTGGCATGTTTTATCTTGTCATTCCTACTGGCACTGTGGGGAAATATCTGGGTGCTGTCGGCGGCAAAAGGCCGGATTTACGATGACCTGAACACGATTCCTCATCGTCCTTGCGGCCTCGTATTAGGTTGCAGTCAATATATGCCGGACGGACGCGAAAACTTGTACTTTCGCTATCGAATCAACGCCGCTGCGGAATTGTTCCATGCCGGGAAAGTGGATTCCCTGCTGGTCAGCGGCGACAACAGCACTAAAAGTTACGATGAACCTTCCGCCATGAAGCAGGCCCTCGTTGATGAAGGTGTGCCGGAAGATAAAATCACCATAGATTATGCCGGTTTCAGCACGCTGGATTCTGTGGTGCGAGCCAAAACAGTTTTTAATCAGAAGGATATAACCGTCATTTCACAGGAATTTCACAACATCAGGGCCTTGTTCCTTTGCGACCGCAAAGGCCTCGACGCCGTTGCCTATAACGCCCGTCGCGTTGGCGGCGCTGCCGGATTGCGCATCCGCTGTCGCGAAGCCCTCGCCCGCACCAAGACCGCACTCGATGTCACGATTCTCAATCGCCAGCCTCATTTCCCCCAGTAACGGCAAGGGATTTCCCTTGCCGTTTTCCGGAAGAATACAAATACAAAACTTGACTTAACGATTTGTCTTGAGCAAATCGCGAATCTCTTCCAACAACACTTCCTGCTTGGGCGGCGCCGGTGGTGGAGCGGCTTCCTGCTTCTTTTTAAAACTATTAAGTGCTTTGATCACGATAAAAATAGCCCAAGCAATGATGAGGAAGTTAATGACAACGTTAATGAACATTCCATAGTTAATTGTCACAGCCGGAGTTATGACCTCGCCTGCGGCGTTCCCAACCGCCTCTTTCAACTCCCACTTCAAATCGGCAAAATCCACTCCGCCAATCAGCATGCCGATGGGCGGCATCACGATGTCGTTGACTACCGACGTGACGATCTTGCCGAATGCGCCGCCGATGATAATGCCGACGGCCATATCCACCACATTGCCCCGCAGGGCAAAATCCTTAAACTCTTTTAACATGCCCATGTGTGTCTCCTGTTAAATGGGTCAATGATCTTAACCAATCGCGGATTGAACGTTAATAACAAATGCCATTCCTGCCAACGCCGATAATATAATCCTTCGCAGCGATGAATGCTATTGGAAATCCCGGCGCAAACTCAGGGTTTATACTTTACGGAACAGCCATAAGGAGGCGTTTCGGCCGTTTCTGGAGCCTTGCCGGCCAGCACGGCATCAAGTGCCTGGGCAACATAGTTGATCTTGGCCTCCCCTTTCCGGCCGGAATCATCGTCGATTGCGCCCTGATAGGCAATCCTGCCCTGCTTGTCTATGACAAATACATGGGGCGTGGTTTTGGCCTTATAGGCCTTGCCCACAACGCCGTCATGGTCATCAAGCACCGGATAGGGCAATTTCTGGGTATCGTGCCACTTTTTAATACCGGCCTGATCGTGAAAATTAGTACTGTCTATGGCCAGCCAGATCACACCCTGAGGCTGATACTTTTCCGCCAGCTTCACCATCGTCCGCTGTTCGGGAGCATAGTGAAATTGCACATACGGGCACTCCGGATTGGTCCATTCCAACACCACCACCTTCCCGGCGCAATCGGCCAGACTGTGCGTCTTGCCCTCCTGATCAATCAGGCTAAAAGCCGGGGCAGCAGCTTCCTTTGGCGTCGTCATCTCCGACGGGACCGGGGGAACAGTCTTAATGCCTCCCGATGGGGCTTTCGGCTCTTCCTTCCGGCAGGATGTCAATAACAAGGCGGCAGTGATACCCATTATGATCCATAGAGCATGTTTGTTCCGCATTGTATACCTCTGATTTTAAAAGAAGTAATGAATAGTTAATGTATGATTATTAGCCGCAAAATTACAAAAGACAACCCCTCTCCGACGACCGATGTAACCGCTTTAATTATAATAAATTAGCCGCCACTTGCTCCGGCATGGTACAAACCATGATTGCATATTCATCCCTTAACCGGTTTAATGCCCTGCCTATGATGAACCGACATGCTGACAATACCCTCCCGCAGCGAGCCATAATACGATACCATTACCGAATCAGATGGTTAGGCCTGCTTGCGCTTTTCTTCACGGGTTGCGTCCGGCCGGATCCCCTGCCCCCCGCGATTATTACACCGGTCCCCCGGACGGAACATATCATTGGTTATTCCGTGCAAACCCGTCCGATCAAAGTCATTACACTGGGTTCGGGCGAGGATATCACGTTGTTCATCGCCACCATTCACGGCAATGAATGGGCGGGTACGCCCCTGCTGAATGAATTGCTTCGCTATCTCCGCGGTCATAATGAAATGCTTGGCGACAGAAAGATTGTTCTCATTCCGGTGGCTAATCCAGATGGTTATATGCTCAGTCAACGGGGTAACGCTCATGGTGTGGATCTGAACCGCAATTTCCCCGCCGATAACCGTATCGATTCCCGCCGTCACGGCCTTCAAGCTCTTTCCGAACCAGAAGCACAGGCATTGCTTGCCTTTATTGAGCAACTTCAACCGGACCGCATCATCAGTATCCACCAGCCTTTGGCGTGCATCGACTATGACGGCCCGGCCGAAGCATTGGCCCAATGTATGACCAGCGCCTGTGACTTGCCTATCCGCAAATTAGGGGCATACCCCGGCTCGTTGGGCGCTTACGCCGGTGAAGAGTTAAATATTCCCATCATCACCATGGAATTACACCGCAATGACCACACTCTCAGCCGCGATGAACTATGGCGCCGTTACGGACCCTGCCTGCTGGCGGCCATCGCTTTTGAGGAAACCTTGGCAAAATAATCAATGCTCTCTGATCTTGAATGTCTTACAAAACGCCCCCTCCGACATCAATTCCACGGAGATTTGACCGTGATGGTCGGTGCTGTAGAAATATCGCCCCTGAAGCAGCCGGACCAGAGCCATCTCCTGAGATTCCGGATTGGGACCGGTGGAATTAAGCGCCACCGCCGGATCAACGGCTGTAACAAATGCGGCCAGACTTTCATAGTGATGCACCGAGCCATGATGCGGCAATAATAAAACATCACTCCTGAGTCTCTCTGGATTTTGTGCTAACAAAGCCCGGCGAGCAACATCTTCCGCATCTCCGCACAATAGCAACGAACCGTTTTTTGTTGTTACTTTCGCCACTAATGAACCGTTGTTGTCATCCAATGCCACGAGCGGTTTTGCCGGCGGCCAGAGGATATCCATCGCCAAATCCGCTTTCGGCCAATCAACTGAATCACCGGCTGCCAGTGTCTCGACGGACACGCCTAACGATGCCAAACCATCCAGCAATACCCGTTCCGCACAACGAAAAGAGCCTGCCTCGGCGTGTTCTAAAAACAGCGGCGAAACATAAACCTTTCCAACCGGAAGCAAACGGCACACGTCCAATACACCATTAAAGTGATCCAGGTTGTCATGGGAAATAAATATTGCATCGATGCGATTAGTGCCGCGTTGGCGTAAAAAAGGAACAATAATCTCCGCCCCCACTTGTGATCGACTTAAGCTGCCTGCGTCATAAAGCAATGTTGTTGATTTTGTCTCCAATACCGTCGCACAGCCATCGCCCACACTCAGGACATGCATTACCGGTTCATCATTCACTTGACGAAACGGCAACAACAGCAGAAATAAACCCAACACCACCGCCAACGCCGCTATCGCCCACTTGCGCCCCCGCCGCCGTTGGCAGGCAATAACGCAAACAACCAGCAACAGGTAATAAATGATGATAAACAGCAACGGCGGCGAAGCCGTGTTAAGGTGCAAACCATTTATCCGGGCGAAGAAACTATTAACCGCCAGCGTAGCATCCACTAATGTGTTAGTAACCGTATTTAGTCCCAATCCCACCGTTGGCCAAAGCCAACCAATCCCTACACCCATCCAGCCAAACAGCATCACCAAAGCAATCAGCGGAGCCAGAGCTATCGATGCGAAAATGCCCGCAAACGACACACGATGAAAATGCCACGCCGTCAACGGCAGCGCCACAATCCACGCCACCAGCGCCACTGCCAGCAACCCCCCTGCCCAGCGGCCTAACCCATGCAGCACCCATTGCCCGGCCGTCTGCCGCCGCTCGAAAATCGGTAAATCCTCCTCCCTGCCCCGCCAGTTCATCATAGGCCCAACCAGACATATCAATCCCAGCACCACCACAAACGACAATTGAAATCCCGGATTGAATAATTCCGTCGGCTGCACCAGTAGAATAATCAAAACCGCAATGCTCAACAAATTCAATGGATGTGACCTTCGTCGGGCTAAATAGGCGATGCAGAAAACTCCTGCCATAATCCCCGCCCGCAGCACCGGCGGCCGGGCCGGAACCAGCAGCACATAAACAATCGTCGCCGCCAGGGCCAAGAACGCCTGCCAACGGCGATCCCACCGCAAGAGCCACCCGATGCCCCAGGCAAAGGCCGTCACCAAACCCACATGCAATCCGGAAATCGCCAGAAAATGCAGCGTGCCCGCCCGAATAAACTGCTCTTGCAGGACCGGGCTTAATCCCGACCGCTCACCCAGCAATAAAGCCGCCAAAAACGCCTGTCGGTCACTCTGCACGGAAGCCGGAGTCAAGGAATCCTCCTCACCCAAAGCCAATAGCAACCGCTGCCTCACCGTTGACCGCCACGCTTTTGCCCAACCATTATCGGCCTTTTCAGATAATACTTCAATTGCTTCGCTAACCGGCACGGTGCAAACGACCATGGAATCCGCCTGTCGTCGCTTATTAGTAAATGTGCCGGGATTGTCCGCCCTCTGCCGTAAAGATATTTCACCTTCCAACCGTATTCGCCGGCCGCTATGCAAATGCATGGCCGGTTGCCGCACGAACACACTCACCTGCCCTGATAGCGGCACATCCCCTTCCGGCCCCCGCCCGGCACAACATTGCAGTCGAAACCATGTGCCCGGCTGATGCAGAAAATCATGTCGGGCGAAGTCGCCTTCCGGCCGGATAAGCCGCGGCTCCGTGATGATTCGCCCTTCCAATGTCACCGGTGTTGGTTCCTCGCTAGCACACCGTACAATATGATCAACCCGCACACACCCCACATCCAGCCACAGCCGCCCCGCCCCCAGAACAAAGAACACCACTGTCAACAGGATAAATTGCCAATGAATCAGCCGCCGCGTACTCCTGCGCCTCCACGTCAACGCCAATCCTACAAGTATTATCACCCCACCCGTCACTAACATCACCCTCGCATCTTTGGCTAATGCCATCAACGCATCGGCCGTGATGATGCCGACAATCACCGCTGCCGCCAACACCACCACAAGCGAATTTAGTCCACTATTAGTGCGATCTTGCCCGGTTGTGGAACCCTCTGCCATACCTGATATCATGCAAACTTTTTCCAAGGTAGACAAGTAAAATGGATATTCACACCCCTTTTATATCTCCAAAATAACTTCCGGATACACCTGGCCGGTGGCGCTGATGCGGAAGATATAGACCCGTCCCGGGCGGAGCTTCTGGTAGGTAACATTACCGTAGATGGCCTCGATGTCGTAGGAGCGGAGCTTGTCGGGGTCGTTGGCCAGTTGCCAGATGCCATCCCAGAAGTCCTGCTGCTGACCCAGGGGAAGTTCCGCCAGCAGCGACTCATACCGCCGCGGCGGCCCGCCCGGCTCCTCGATGGGAAAACCCTCCGCCGGCGGCATCATCTCGCCATACACCCGCCGCCAGAGGAACAGGCTTTTCTTCTGCCCGTCCATCACCATCTTATCGCCGAACTTCACTACCAGGGCGTCAAAGTGAATGATATCTCCTTCGATCGTGTATTCCTTCTCCAGGACTTTCTTGAACTCATCATCCCGGGCGGTCTCGACGAACTTGAGCGTGGTTTCGGCCACTTGGCCGTCAGGGCCAAGCGTCTGGCTAAGCACCTTGGCGTAGCCGATCTTACCCGCATCGGTTAGATTAGTAATCGCCTGCTTGAGCTGGTTATTCTCCCAGAGGACTTCCTGCACCTGCTTGACCGCCGACCCGCCCCGATAAACCCCAATCGCCACCAGCACCACCGCCGCCGCCACCGGCAACAGCAATACTAGCCTGGGAATCCCCACCAGCAGCCTCCATGCACCTGATGTCTTACTCATACTCACAATTCTATCTGATTTATCCCCCAAAGCAAATAAGGTTTTTAACTCCTTTAATACACAAACCTTAACTCAGCCGTTTATGGTATGCATAGTAGGTAATAATCGGCTACCCCGCAGGCTCAACACCAAATATTTTGGTAGGCCCGGTGTGTTATGTGTGCCATGTGTTCCATGTGTTCCATGTAATTCCTATTGTTGTTCGCGGGAGAGAAAATCATTCTTTGCGTGAAAAACAATAGGAAACTGATAGCACACATAGCACACATGGCACACCGCTTAAAATTCCTTGAGACCTTCGTATATCCACGAACGCTTCTACGATCAATCCTCCGATGGTCCAAATTAAGAATGCCCCGGCATTCTTGGCGTTTGACAGCCGCCCCAACAGTGTCTAAAATAGAGGGAAATTCAATAAAATTGTTAAAAAAGCGGCAAATTCAGTTTAAAAGGAGCAAATTATGGCTGGAAATCTGCTTGAATTCACGGATGCGAACTTTGATATGGAAGTAAAAAACGCTTCCACCCCTGTTCTGGTGGATTTCTGGGCCGAATGGTGCGGGCCGTGCCGAATGCTCGCTCCTACCATCGAAGAACTTGCCAATGAATATGGGAACAAGGTCAAAATAGGAAAACTCGACACCGATAATAACCGCGACACCGCCGTCAAGTTCGGCATTACCGCCATCCCCACCGTTATTCTCTTCAAAGATGGCGAAGTAGCTCGCAAACTCGTCGGATTGTCGAGTAAAAAAGACCTCAAGGCCGTCATCGACGAATTGCTTTAAAACATATCATTATCTGGTTGATAATGCCATTACATATAAAACACCCCTGTGTTCATCTGACACAGGAGTGTTTTTTTAAGGATATATCCCTTCTATCATGATGTAGCAAAGAGTTCGTTAAACTTCGCCGCGATATCATCCGCTCGCATCAACGTCTCGCCGATAAGAATGCCGCCGAAGCCGGCGGCCATAAGCCGTTCAACATCGGTACGGGTTTTAATGCCGCTTTCGCTGACCAGTTCGTGTTTGTTGTCCACAAGTTCCGCCAGACGAAGCGAATTTCCCAGATCCGTTTGCATAGTCTTGAGATTACGGTTGTTGATCCCCAATAGCGTGTAATGTCCAAGGGGAAATCCCACCAAGCTTCGTAATTGCAACAACGATTCCATTTCGTGTACTTCCAACAGCACACTCAGCGTCAGCTCCTGGGCTAAAATCAGCAAATCCATCAGCTTGCCCGGTTCCAGGGCCTCGGCAATAAGCAGTATCGCGTCCGCCCCGGCCGCCCGGGCTTCATAAACCTGATATGGGTCAATGATAAAATCCTTCCGCAGCACCGGCAATTCAACCGCGGCCTTGACCTGCCGAAGATAATCGAGATGTCCCTGAAAAAACGATTCATCAGTCAATACGCTAATAGCGTCGGCGCCTAATTCCGCATATAATTGGGCCAGTTTCACCGGATCAAAATCTGTACGAATCAATCCCGCCGAAGGCGAAGCTTTCTTAATTTCAGCAATAACATTAAGGCCACGAGGATTCTTTTTACTCACGACCTGATAGAAATTACGGCAACGCGGCATCCCTGCGGCTTGTTTTTGTAAATCCCCCATCGAAATACGCTCTTGAGCGGCGTCTATTTCATTGCGTTTTACAGCCAGAATCTTTTCCAGGATATCACTCATACCCGCCATGCTAATCCGGCTGGAAAAAAGTGTCAAATACTAGCATTTTTCCCTGGCATAACCGTAACCTTTTTATGACTTGGGGCCTATAATGATACAGATGGCAATGCTATTACAGGCGTTAAAGGCTGCCTGTGTTTACATGAGCGTCCCGAACGATGACGTAAACGTGCCACGTAATCATTTAAATAACGTTGTTTACCGGCACTAGGCATAACGCCTGTAAAAGCCGTTGGTTAGCAGAGAGAAATAATAGTCGGCCAAACCGCGATGTAGCGTAAAAGCAACAAGCCGTACAACCAAGACAGCCGGACAGCTTGTTAATAAAATGTGCATGGATGCCATAATACACTGAAATAAATAGAGTTAAATTATATTCCGCAAAAAGTAAGTGACTTTATTTCGTTGGCATATTATTTGCCATAGCTTATAAACGTAACGAGGCAGAGGAGAGAACAAAAGTAGTATCCAGGCGCGTGCCAAGGAGCAACGAACAATGGACGAAGCAACTTTCCAAAAGAAACTGGGCGAATTGGTCAAGGAAATCGGCACCCTGCCCCCCTCGCAACGGAAGAAACTCGAACTTTTAGCCGAACAAACCAAGCAGCGGCACGCCGAACTGCGTAAAAGCGTCGCCAGCCTGCAGGATTCGCTGGATTACCTCCGGCTGAGCATC
>JAFGBA010000322.1 GCA_016933395.1 Sedimentisphaerales bacterium
GTCGGAATTATTCAATCAGGTGCTGGCGGCGCGAATGCCGGATGTGGACCGGCTATTACGGGGCGATATGGCGATGAAACATGAGAATGGGGCGTGTTTTCGAGTGGAGGATGCGGCTGTGGAACAACCTCGCTGTGACCGGTTTGAAATCAGCCCCACCGGACCATTGTATGGCTATCGCATGTCAGAAACCGTCGGTCCGGCCGGCGAAATCGAAAATCCCATCCTTGAAGCCACCGGCCTCACCAAACGCGATTTTCGTCAGATGGGTTATTATAAGGTTAGAGGCGGGCGCAGGCCGTTACGTTTTCAGCCGCGAAATCATGCCGTCAGCCATGGTTCCGACGACGCCGGCCCCTATCTTGAAATACGCTTTGAACTGGATTCTGGGTGTTATGCCACGACCGTTTTGCGAGAAATCATGAAAAAGGATGTTTCATAAATTGGCCAAAATCGGAAGAATTATCATTGACCGTTCTCCAGTATCTGTTGCGGAAAAGTCATTTCGTGGCGCGGGCATCCTGCCCGCGAGTGTTTTTCGCGAAAAACGCGGTTGGCGATTCGAAGATGCGCGGGCAGGATGCCCGCGTCACCGCTTGGGCAACAGATACTATCTACAGGCAAGCGTAAATGAGTAATCGGGATCGACAAACATTTAGCGACCTTCGGGGCCTGTACGTGGCAATGGGGATTTTGCTGTTCGTGGTGGCGTTAGGTGTGGCGGGATTTATGTTTCTGGAAAAAACATCCTTTTTAGACGCTCTTTATATGACACTGGTGACAATCAGCACGCTGGGCATGAAAGCCGATTCGCTGGAACATATTGGTGAGCCGGGCAAGGTGCTGGTCATGGTGCTGATCGTGGTGGGCATCGTCGCGGCAATGGCGGCGTTGTCAAGCATTGTCGGATTCGTGGTGGAAGGCCATATGCGCAGCATTTTAGGGAGACGTAAAGTGAATATGAAAATCGCGTCTTTGCAGAATCATATCATCGTCTGCGGCTACGGACGCATGGGCAGCGCCGTTTGCGCCAGCCTGCAACGCCGCGGAACATCGTTGGTCGTTATCGACAAAAGTGACGAAAACACTCTTAGAGCGGAAACAAACGGCCTGCTTTACGTTCTTGGCGACGCCAGCGAAGAAGCTATCCTACGGGATGCGGGAATTGAACGCGCTAAAGGGTTGGTCTCCGTCCTGCCCACGGATGCTGATAATGTTTTCGTCACCCTTGTTGCTCGCAATCTCAATGCCAAACTCCTGATCGCCGGCCGCGCTGAGCGGCCCCAAAGCGAAGCCCGACTTCTTCAAGCCGGCGCCAATAAAGTGATTTGCCCGCATATCATCGGTGCATCACGACTGGTCAACATTCTCACCCGTCCCGGCGTCGTGGACTTCCTCGATTTCGCCTTTGAAGGCCTGGAACTGGAAGCCGAACAGGTTCAGGTTAAGACCGAGGGAAAACTTTCCGGCAAATCGCTCCGAGAGGCCAACCTTCCGCGCGAGGTAGGGATTCTGGTTATCGCTCTTAAACGCGCAGATGGCTCAACACTTTTTAATCCGCCTTCGGACACCATCCTGCAGGCGGGCGACGTCATGGTAGTTACCGGTCGGGCAGGCTCCATGGCGCGGCTACACGATTTCTGCTGACGACTCCAAAATATAAACCTTTGTCAGCCTATGCTCTATTACTACATCTTTATCAGCTTGATGCTTCTCATCGACGCCGTCATCCTCATCGAAGCCGTTCGTCACATTAATTTCACCCGGCGCAACTATAAACCCAAACCTCGTCGCTACCAGCCGCGCGCCGTGATAATCTCGCCCTGCAAAGGCATTGACACCACCTTCGCACGAAACATTCAGGCGCTGTTCACCCAGGATTACCCCGATTATGAAATCGTCTTTGTCGTCCAGGCCGCTACGGATCCTGCCTATGAACAATTACAAAACATTATTATTGAAAATGAAAAAGCCCAAAATCCCGTAAAAGCGCGTATTCTCATCGCGGGCGATTGCGTCAGCAGTTCCCAAAAGGTTCATAACCAGATGACGGCCGTACGCACGTTAAAGGAAGACACTGAAATAATGGCTTTCGTGGATTCCGACGCCTGCCCGCCCCCGCATTTTCTCGGTTCACTGGTGCATCCCTTACGACGCCGTAACGTAGGCGCCTCCACTGGTTACCGCTGGTTTGTTCCCACCGATACGCGTCTAAGCTCCGCCGCCATGAGCGCCCTCAACGCTTTCGTAGCTTCCATGATGGGACCACACGGATGGAACTCCGCCTGGGGCGGCGCCATGGCTATTCGCCGAGGAGTGTTTTACCAAACCGGCGTGGATAAAATCTGGGAAGGAGCACCCTCCGATGATTACGCTCTGACCTACGCTGTGAAAAAAGCGGGTTTGCAAGTCATCTTTGTCCCCGCCTGCTTTGTCCCCAGCTATGAAGCGGCCTCTTGGAGAGGTCTGCATGAGTTCGCGGTTCGTCAGTTTATTATCACACGGATATGTTTACCCAAACTGTGGTGGCTGGCGGTTCTGAGTCGATTAAGCTGGTGCGCCGCGTTTTGGGGCGGATGGTCGGTTACGCTCTGGCGCTGGCTCGGCGGCTATGGCGACGCTCACTGGACACTTCTCGGCCCGGCCGTATTATGGACAACCCATTTAATCAAATCGTTAAGTCGGCAAATCATAATCACAAGAATCTTCCCTGACTTACGAACCCGCCTTTGGCGCGGCGGTCGGCTGGATGTCATATTCGGACCGGTCTTAGCCATAGTTATGCTGGTGATGCTGGCGGATTCGGCCCGGAAACGGCATATCCGATGGCGAGGCATTGACTATGAACTCATCGATGTAGGGCATATCCGGGTCATAAAATCAACATAGGAAATATAACTCACATAATTCCCGATATGTACATAACGTCATGTATTTCAGTACGTTATGGCTTATTACCCTTCCTCTGTTTCCCCGAATAATCTACCTGTGGAAATATATGAATTGGTTTGACAGAAGGCCGCAACCGGGCTAAACTTCGGGCGGTAAAGGACATAAGTACGCCATCCGCAACGGGTGGTCCATTCGCGGATTGCTTTTAGTGAAAGGAATAAAGGCATGCAGGAATATGAACGACTCAAAGAACTGGTAGCGGCGGCGGAAGATGATGTCATCAAAGCCCAGGGTGGTAATAAAGCGGCCGGCACCCGCGTCCGCAAGTCTATGCAGGAAATCAAACAAGCCGCCCAGGAAGTGCGCATCCGCATTCTGGAAACCCGCTCTGAAGGCTAACTTTCGGCCCCATGCAATCTGACCCGGTCGAGTCTTTTAGCCTTGGCCGGGTTCTTTTTTATAGCGAAAGGACATCCCCGCTATGCCCCCGCCGCTTTTGGTCAACCTTGACACTATTGATCTCAACCATATCATTTTCGACACCGCCGCCATCGAGCGCGTCAACCCTCATCGCTACGAAATGCGCCAATTAGACGGCATTATCTGGCACGATCAGGCCACTGCGACGGTCTTGGGCTATAAAGACATTACCCCTGATGAATTCTGGGTTCGCGGCCACATTCCCGGCCGCCCGTTGATGCCCGGCGTTATTATGGTCGAAGCTGCTGCTCAACTGGCCAGTTTTTATATCAAATTTCTCAATAAAGACGACCGCTTCATCGGCTTCGGCGGCATTGAAGATGTCAAATTTCGCGGCACCGTACAGCCCGGCGACCGTTTGCTTCTCATGGGTAAACTTCTGGAAAACCGCCCCCGCCGCTTCATCTGCGCCGCCCAGGGCGTCGTTAACGGCCAAATGGTTTTCCAGGCCAAGATTATCGGCATGCCGGTCTGAGAAACAGCTTGGTTTTTGGAGGTCTTTATCGGATTTTAGACTTGTGGTTGGTTGCGGCATTTCCCTTGTTTGGACATGTATTATTATTTCTTCTTTCTCCAAAAAATCCTGAAAACGAATATAGGAGTTAAATGAAAAAATGCCCTTTTTGTGCGGAGGAAATCCAGGAAGAGGCTATAAAATGCCGCTTTTGCGGGGAGTTTCTCGATAACGCTTACAAGCCCAAGCCTCGAACGAAATGGTATTATTCCACCTCGGCGGTGGTCATCGGCCTGCTTTTCCTGGGGCCGCTTGCCTTGCCCCTGGTATGGTGTAATCCGAGATACAAAATAACAACCAGGATTGTTGTCACCATTATTGTTATTGTGGTAACGATCTGCTTATGCTGGCTCATGGGATATATGTACCAGCGGTTAATACAACAGATAAAGGATTTGGGAATATAGCTTCGGCGGCGGGAGCTTCCTGCCCGCGCTCTTTGTTGTCACGGCGAAGCCGGAAGCCGGCCCCGTCTCGCCTGTATGTTTTGACTCTTCACCTTTCTTTAATAACTATCACGCTTTCTTCAGCATCCGCCGTTCCTCCGCCTTGGCGTAGACACTTTCAAATCTCCCGCGCGTGGGAAACATCAACAACTGCACCAGGAAAATCCCTGCAAAAATCGGCAACATAATCTTAAGTTCCGCTCCAAGGATAATCGATATCAGACAGAATATGGCTACCCCTTCACAAATCGCTTGTGGGATAAAAATCCCCAGGATTAAAAAACGCTGTATAAAACCTTCCAAAGGTTGCTCCACCGCCAGAATTTTACCGAGAGTAAGACGCAATATCACCAAAACCGCCAGCGCCGCAAAACACAATCCTCCGGCAATAAACGGCCAGATGGTCGAGTCGGTTGAAAGGCCGGGTTCATGCAACCTTCGCAAATATAACACTATCGCACAAAATCCCAACTCTCCCATCATAATGACGATGACGATAATCCGTATTCTCAGCAAACGCGGCCGAATAATCTCCTCTTCAGAGGCATCAAATATTTTCATATTACAACTCCCGCTTATTTCCACTGGATAAATACAGTAATCAAATAATCTTGCTGGATAGTATATGAACTCTTCCAACATTACCAAATATGAAAATACCCCGCCGGCCATAAAAAAGCAACTGTAGATTACAGCTTGTCCCCGATTCCTAAACTTCGGTTATATAATCATCCCCCTAACAAAACATGGCCTGACAATCATATTGAGCAACGGGTGTCGTCGAAGCGGTCAGGCTGTGAAAATACCCGTAAAATATCTCTCTTGTCCCTATTCCTTAATGTCCTGTCTATAATCCTTTCAGCCACCACCCGGCCAGCACCGTCATATCATTCAAATCCACCACCCCATCGCAATCCATATCCGCCCCGTCGCTGTCGCCGCCGGTCTCCTGCCAATGCGCTGCGACCATACTGAAATCCGCCAGATCGACGCCTCCGGAGCCGTCCATGTCGGCCGGTAAAAATTCATACGCCCCCATATCCACGATCGGCGCTGTCCCGCCGCCGGTGTCGCCCGTACACAAATCATCGATAAATCGTTCCCATCCATTCAGATCGGTCGTGACGCTCACCGGCACGGCCGCATTCTTCCCCGCGTCAATACACCCCGACCCCCGCGTCAGCCGCAGATTCCCCCCGGCCGCATCGACATAATTCGGATCGGTAACGATGTTACCTGTCCCGCCGTAGCCGCCCTGAACACAACTATACGTTACGATCGAGCCGCCGCCATAAAATTCAGGACCGTTCGTCGCCGTATCGCCCCAGAAAATGCTATTGGTAACGACCGAGCTGCAATTATTATCGTACATCCCGCCGCCGTTGTTTGCCGAATTGCCATAGATGGTGCAATTGGTTACGGTCCCGCCCGTGACATCAATGAACATTCCGCCGCCGCGAATGGTCGCTGTGTTATTTCTGAAAATACATTGGGTTACGACCGGGTTGCTGGTGTAGGTGCACAATCCCCCGCCGGCGTCGCCGGCGAAATTGTCGTCGAAGGTGCAACGGAGATAAGTCGGGCTGCCTTGATAATCGTATGCTCCGCCGCCATGATAGGTTGCCGAGTTGCCGCTGAAAATGCAATCAATAACGGTCGGACTGCTGTTGTAATTGTACATCCCGCCTCCACGCAATTGAGGCCAACCAGAGCCGTTGGCGTTGCCGCCGGTAATGGTAAAGCCCTCGATAATGGTGGCCGAGGTTTCGCTGCTGTCACAGAGGAGGACATGATAATGCCTGGCCCCGTTAATAATCGTCACCTGCGGACCGTCGCTGCTGTAGAGTCGGATGCGTTTGCCGTTAAATTCCACGGCCTCACTGTACGTCCCCGGCGCCACCTGAATCTCATCCCCGTTAATCGAGTTATTCACGGCTGTTTGAATGCTGTTATAGTCCCCGCCGCCGCCGGGAGGCGTCACGGTAATGGTTTTCCCCGCGCACCATCCGCACAAAATCCAACCCCAAACAACAACCATCACCGGGATATACGTTGATGTCTTCACCCATACCTCCTTTGTTACTTAATGGGAGATAAAAACCCCTTTTTTCTTAAATCCTTGCTCCAACACCGCTTATCCTACCGGAAACCGCCCATAAAATCAAGTCAAATAAACCTATCCCTTTCCGCTTTCATCTTGCGCATTTTACCATTGAACCGCAGTCTCCCTGTTCACGCCCGCATGAACATATTCTAAACTCGCCATCCCCCTTGTGGCAAAGGCATCCCGACCTCGCCTTTGCCATCACGCCGCAGCCCAAAGCCAAGCCGCACCCGGCCTGCCGGCTGCGGTAATGTCGAAGATGAAGCCAAAATACTTTCATGCTTTTTTACCCTTTTTCCTTTATTTCTATCAGATAAAAACCTTTATCCGCAGACTTGTCACGGCGTAGTCACAGACGAAGCCGGATGACCGCAGATTTGTCATGCTGAGCACATTTCGCCTTTAGCCCTGAGCATAGCCGAAGGGAAAGCATCTTTCTTTTTGCCACTGATTTACATGAATCGACACGAACAAATCCGACATGAACCACGAAAACCACGAAATACTCGAAAAAGGAATTTAAATATTTCGTGATGTTCGTGTATTTTGTGGTTTAAAAAGGGTTTATCAGAAGTAGAAGTAGGCGGGCCGTGCCCGCCATGTTATTCTATCCCAAGTAACTTGAATCTACGACATAATTTTAAGAAGTTGTTGTCACGTTGAATTGGTGTGATATAATTCGGGATAGTAACCATAAAAATCTTGTAATTACTTTTTAGATTCCAGTTAATCATGAATTGTAAATGTAGTGAACTCGCCGATCTTTTTTATCTTGCAGATGCCCCTGTAGATTTTGAGTCCTCATTGATTGAAAAAGCTGTCGGCAATTGGGTTTATCTGAAGGAGTGCCCCCAATGCCACCAGCTATGGCGAATCGATGCTTGGGACAAGTATCAAATTCAGTTCGCTCTCAAAGTATCATCTTCTGAGGGTTGGGAAGAGATAGATTCTGTTCCCATGGTGAAGGAGCTTCTTCTCAATTCTCGTGGCGGCGCCACAGATGAGATTTGTATTTGGGCTGGGTGTAACGGCAAGCGCGTAAAAGGAGTTGTATATTGCATAGATCACTTATATGAAACAGGTGTAAGGAAATAAATATTTAACATCAGGTTGCAGTTTCGTAGGATGGACTCTTAGCTCAGGCGGAAACTATATAAGAAATCATAAATCAGTGTATATCAGTGTAATCAGTGGCTAAATTATAAACTTGTTACAGCTAATGGTGCTACCTCCAGCGGCATACTCTTTCCTGTAATCAAGGGGCCGGCGGGTGTGGGGCGGGTCTTGAGCATGAAGTAAACGCTTGTTACCGATGGGTCGAGGTCGGGGTTCTCGAAGACGATTTCCTTGTCGGTGGCCTTTTGCAGGATGGTGAGGGGGATGGGGTCGGTGAGTTCATCAGAGGCGAGGAATAAGCCTTGCTCGGGATCATCGCGGTCGAACTTCAAGTAGCAGCCGTTGATCTGCCCGACGCGGCCGGGGGTGAAGAGCGTATCGAGCGTGTCGCTGGCCACATCGCGGTACTGGCTCAGGGTGGGCATGGGCTTGTTCCGCGTCACCCGTTCCACCCGGGCGTTGCGCTGGACGACTTTGCGCAGGCGTTTATTGACGCTGATGGTGACATCCACCTTGTGGCGGCTGCGGTCGAAAGGGTCATCGGCGCTGTCGAACTTACCGCGAATGGTCGGCCGCAAGGTGCAGATATCGCCCAGCCGCACGGCGATGCCATAGCTCAAATGCTGCTGAATAATCGCGCACGTCCGCTCCAATATAGACTTCACCTCGGAACTGCTCGCCGCCAGGCCGCTGTCGGCGATGACCCGGGCCAAATAGTCGATATCCTCCACCCGCATCCGCGCCGGCTTGGCGATGTAACTGTCCTGGCCGTAATCCAAAGGCGAGGGGTACAAGAAGTATTGCAGCATGGCTAATTCCTGAACCACGAAAAACACGAAATACGCGAAAAAGAGATTTAAATATTTCGTGATTTTAGTGTGTTTCGTGGTTTATAAGGTTTTATCAGTATTGTTATGGCCGTTGATGCCTTATGTTGCCAGCGAACAGCCTTTAACCTGGACCCAATGATACCTTATCCGCGGAGCGGTTATTTCTTATGGCCGCTGGAACTATTCCTTATTGTCGGTCCGAAGATGGCCCAACTTGAGGCCAAACATCGCCCATCTCCGGGAAAAACATCGCCCATGTTTGCCCCGAACATCGCCCATGTTCTAGCCCAACTTGGCCCATGTTTGGCTTTACTATAAGATATCTTTGAACCCGCTGAAAGGGATGTTTGAACCCGCCCTAAGGACTCCCCGAACCCAACCAAAGGGCAGTTTGGGCCAAAGGCCCTTTATCACCTGCCAAAACATATATAATGTTATTATAAAGGGTAAAATTGTTAAACATTCAACGGTCCTGTAACAATTTCGCTATTTCCGCTTCAAGGGCAATGTCACCAGGAGAGCCCTTCCAAGCAATTTTGCCATTTTGATTTATCAGAAAACAGGTGGGCACACGTGAAACACCGTATTTTGTGCCTGCCACCGCACCAAAATAAATGTAGTCATCCTTCTCGTGGCACCAGTACTGAGCGATTTTGTTCCAGTGCATCTTCTCGATATGTTCCTGTAACCTCTCTTTTTCCTTGTCAACACTGGCGCCAACCAGCACTACCTTCCCTTCCCATTCAGTCTGTTTCCGGGACCATAGCTCATTAAGATGCTCCATTGGTTTCTGGCACCCCCCGCACCATGTCGCCCAAAAATCTATAAACACCACCTTCCCGCGAAAAGCACCAAGCCGAACCGTTTTTTCGCTGAACGTCTCCTGCAGGCAAATATCCGGGGCGGAATCACCAACCAAGGGCAAAGACGCTACGGAGTAAGTTTTCACAAATTCCGTTTCCCGGCCGTTAATCTCTACCCGGTACTTTCCAAAAATCTTATTGGTTCTATCACCTATTTGCAGTTCGTAGTCATGAGCGCCAAGATTTTCCACAACGATGCGCCCACTTTCATCCAAAATACCCCGGGCAATAAGGGTAGTTGCATACTGAGGAGCAAAACAGCAAGTTAATACATAAGGTTGATCGGTTATGGGTTGACCTTCTAATGATTGTATGTTGAATATGGCTTTCACATCGCCTTTATAGAAATCGGCATGGTAAGGCGTATAGATCATCTTGACATCGGATTTTTGCCCGGATCGAAGACGTATACTTTTCTGGTGGTAGAACATTCCCGGATGAGCATGGCCGCCGCGTTTAATAACATCGTCTTCGACATTCTCCGCCGGATGTGTGGAAACATATATATCGTAATAGCCCGGCGGGTAATAATCTTCCGGCAATTTTACCGGCATTTCGGGCATAGAAACGTGCGCTATGGTATAATCGCAATCTATTTCCGGCAGAATTGCACTGTCAAGGTCTATTACGCACTTTTCGTAGGGTGCATCGCTTTGATTGAGCCTTTGCCCTTCTTCCGGACCGAAAGTTACGCTAAGTCGGCCCGGCGTCGGTAATGTAATTGCCAGCCCCGCTTTGGCCTGTGTAGTAGTGAAGGGGCCGGCAACGAACCAACGTAAAAAACCCGGCTGGTCTACAATAACATAAAAAATCACCTCATCCGGCACGGAAAAAACATACCTTCCCTTGCCCTCAAGCCGAGTTGCGCCCAAATCCCACGTGAAGTTCATTGGTGGTTGCGAGCAGTCCACGGCACACTCTAAAAAAGGCTCCAGCGTTACTACCGGTTTCAGGCTTTCCGGCAGTTCTCTGCCATCTTCACTATTGATGGTCATGACATAATTGGCCGGGCTTAGAGTTATCTTTCTGCGTATTACCTGCCCGGGTTCGGGTTTGAGGTTAATAACGGCTGGAGCAAAACCTGGCGCACGAAGTAATAATTTGCACTCAGATTCGTTGATTTTGACTGTCTTTGTCAAAGTGACCTTCCCGTTTTCTCCCTTTGTCCAATCATAAAGGTTACTAAGTCGGGCCTCAAAATCGTCCACCATTTCTCCGGCTTTGTTCTGAGCCGTTATTTCGATAGTCCAGTTAGGTTCTTCCACTCGTGCAGTTTCAGAAAGTGTTGAACCATTTTCTCCCCACAATAGAGATGCCCATAAAACACTCAATACAACCAAAAAACGCCATTTGAAGTTCACCATGATTAGCTCCTTTTTCCGCAGACCGGCTGCGTTAAATACAGGATGGTCATATAGGCATGTCACCTCTATGGAATATTAGCGGATTGTTTTGATTTATTGTCGAATTATATATCGGCATCATGTAAGATAATTACGATAACCTGTAACCTGTGATTACACCCTTATCTGGCGTTTCCCATTTAAATACTTAAAAACCACGATTCATTTCTTAAAACATCAACAATGTTTACATAATTTAATGCTGTTGAGTCAAATGTATTTCATTCCATTTGCGGATAAAGCTTCTTAAATCCGTGTCCATCAGTGAAATCAGTGGCTAAATTCCTGCCGCTGGGGGGTTGTAATCATAGGCAGTTACAGGCATAATACAGGGTTCATAATGGCTGGTCGTAAGGTCAGGAATTGAGTGTAAGTATGGAATTTGGAGTGATTTAGATGTTTAACCCGGTGGAGACGAATTGTCCGCATATTGATCTGGAGCACCGGATTCTGGGGTGGTGGGACGAGGTGGAGGCGTTTGAGAAGCTGCGGCGGCAGAACGCGGGGAAGGCGAAGTGGTCGTTTCTGGATGGGCCGATTACGGCGAATAACCCGATGGGGGTGCATCATGCCTGGGGCCGGACGCTGAAGGACTGCTACCAGCGGTATCATGCGATGCTGGGGCGGGAGCAGCGGTATCAGAACGGGTTCGACTGCCAGGGGCTGTGGGTGGAGGTCGAGGTCGAGAAGGAAATGAACCTGGCGACCAAGGCGGATATCCTCAAGCAGGGGCTGGAGGAGTTCATCAACCGGTGCAAGGCGCGGGTGGCGAAGTTCAGTAAGGTGCAGACCGAGCAGTCGATCCGGCTGGGGTACTGGATGGACTGGGAGAACAGCTACTATACCATCAGCGATGTGAATAATTACACCATCTGGTCGTTTTTGAAGAAGTGCCATGAGCGGGGGCTGATTTATAAGGGCTTGGATGCGATGCCGTGGTGCCCGCGGTGCGAGACGGGCATCAGTGAGCAGGAGCGGCGGGAAGGGTATAAGAACGTTGAGGATACGGCGGTATTCGTGCGGCTGCCTTTGAAGGGGCGGGCCAATGAGTACATCGTGGTGTGGACGACAACGCCGTGGACGCTGGCGGCGAACGTGGCGGCGGCGGTGAACCCGGACTTGACGTATGTGAAGGCGAAGCAGGGGGAGGATGCGTATTATGTGGCCGAGACGTTGGCAGGGATTATGAAGGAGAAGGGGGCGTTTGAGGCGATTGGGACAGTGAAGGGTAAGGAGATGGTGGGGTGGGAATACGAAGGGCCCTTTGATGAATTGGAGATTGTGGGGCGGACGTTTGGGGAGAAGGGCTATACGCACCGGATTATTGAATGGTCGGAGGTGAGCGACAGTGATGGGACGGGCATCGTGCATATCGCCCCGGGGTGCGGTAAGGAAGACTTCGATTTGGGCAAGGAACTGAACTTGCCGGTGTTGATGCCGATTGGGGATGATGGGGTGTATCTGCAGGGGTATGGGTTCCTGACGGGCAAGAGTGCGCTGGAGGTGGCCGACCTCGTTATCGAGAAGTTGCGGGAGAAGGGGCTGTACTATAAGAAGGAGAAGTACGCCCACGATTACCCGCACTGCTGGCGGTGTCAGAGTGCGCTGGTGTTCCGGGCGGTGGATGAGTGGTTCATCGACATGAAGTGGCGGGGCGAGATCATGGAGGTGGTCAAGCAGATTCGCTGGATTCCGGGCTGGGGGCGGGAGCAGGAACTCAATTGGCTGGAGAACATGGGCAACTGGATGATCTCCAAGAAGCGGTTCTGGGGATTGGCGCTGCCGATCTTTGAGTGTTCGTGCGGGTGGTTCGATGTGATTGGCTCGCGGGAGGAACTGAAGGAGCGGGCGATTGCGGGGTGGGAAGCGTTCGATGGGAACAGTCCGCATCGGCCGTGGGTGGATGCGATTCGAATCAAGTGCGAGAAGTGCGGCGAGGAGGCAGCGCGGATTCCGGATGTGGGCAATCCGTGGCTGGATGCGGGGATTGTGCCGTATTCAACGGTGAAGTACAACGAGGATCGGGACTACTGGCGGCAGTGGATTCCGGCGGATCTGGTTTTGGAGTGTTTTCCGGGGCAGTTCCGCAACTGGTTTTATGCGCTGCTGTCGATGAGTACGATGATGGAGGGGATTCCGCCTTTTAAGACGCTGCTGGGTCATGCGCTGGTGCGGGATGAGCACGGCAAGGAGATGCATAAGTCCACCGGGAACGCGATTTGGTTCGATGAGGCGGTGGAGAAGATGGGGGCGGATGTGATGCGGTGGATTTACTGCGGGCACAACCCGACCAATAATTTGAACTTCGGGTATGGGGTGGGCGACCAGGTGCGGCGGCGGGTGTTCAGCACGTGGTGGAACAGTTACAGCTTTTTCGTGAACTATGCCCGGCTGGATGGGTTCGACCCGGGGCGCCAGCGCGTGGCGTATGACCAGTTGCAGGATATCGACCGGTGGCTGCTGTCGAAGCTGCAGGTGCTGGTGCGGACGGGGAATGAAGCCATGGAATCGTTCGATGTGGCCCGGCTGGTGGCGGCGGCGGATGATTTTATCGAGCGGATGAGCAATTGGTATATTCGGCGGAACCGCCGGCGCTTCTGGCGGCCCAAGAACCAGAGCGACACCGACAAGCTGGCGGCGTATCAGACGCTGTATAAGGTGTTGACGGATTTGGCGAAGATTCTGGCGCCGGTGTGCCCCTTTATTACCGAGGAGATGCATCAGAATTTGGTGCGGAGCTGGGATGCGAGTGCGCCAGAGAGTGTGCATCATTGTGCGTATCCGCAGTTTGATGCATCGCTTTACACCGAAGGCCTGGCCGAAGAGATGGACATGGTGGCCGATGTGGTCAGCCGGGTGCTGAGCATTCGGGAAACAAACCAGATTCGTGTGCGACAGCCGTTAAAACGATTGATTGTCCATCCCGCAGAAACGAAACACGAGGAAATATTAAACCGCTATGAAGCTCATATTACCGATGAGTTAAACGTGAAAAAATTAGAATATATTCCTGATACCCTTGATTTGGTTAATTTTAAACTAAAACCTAATCATAAAACGTTAGGTCCGAAGTTTGGCAAAGATTCAAAACCAATTTCGCAATGTATTGCGGAAATAGAAGACACACAAATAATCGCTAGGAAGGTTAAAGATAACAGAACAATTGTATTAAGTAATAATCAATCAAAATGGGAATTGCAACCTGAAGACATTATTGTTGAAACAAGTTTTCCGGATAATCTTAAAGTCAACGAAGAAGATACACCTGTAATCATACTAGATACTGAAATCACTGATGAATTGCGCCGGGAAGGCTGGGCACGGGACATCGTCCGTCACATCCAGCAACTCCGTAAAGACTCCGGTCTGGAGATTCAAAACCATATCCGCATCACCTGGTCCACCAATAGTGGCGAGTTGCAACAAGCTATCAGCAAACACGGCGATTATATCCGCAAGGAAACCCTCTGCGATGAGATGACCCAAGGTACAATATCCAACGGTAAGGAAATCACTCTGAGCGGGCAAACATTAAAACTTGTGATTGAGAAAATCCTATGAAAGCAGCTTTAAATAAAATATCAATTCAAGGCTTCAAGTCTATACGTTCATTGATGGATTTTCCGCTTGGTAAATTAAATGTCATTGTCGGTGGAAATGGTGCAGGCAAAAGCAATTTTGTTGATTTCTTCCGTATGTTACGTGCGATGTCCGAGGAAGGTTTGACGGCCTTTGTCACGCAAAAAGGCGGAGCGGACGGTTTTTTCTTCGGCGGCCCCCGCGAAACGAAGGAAATAAATTGTTATCTTGTATTTGGACAAAACCAGTATCACTTTTCTCTCGAACCTACGGTTGATGGTTTAATGGTAAAAAAGGAAGGAGTTTACTGGGAAGGAAATAAAGAGTGGCATTATATGGGAGGAGGACGACTTGAATCCGGCTTAAATAAATGGAAAGATAAACCATCATCTTGGGGTAAATGGCCGTCCATAGAAGCTCATGTCTCCGAAGCCGTGTCAAGCTGGACGGTTTATCATTTTCACGATACCAGCATGACTTCGCTGATGAGAAGAGAACATTCTATTCGAGATTATCGTTCTTTTCTGCGACCTTCCGCCGAAAATATAGCAGCATATTTATTTCATATTAGAAATCGGCATGTTCAACGATATGAACGAATTGTTTCCGTGATTCAGTTGGTGGCGCCTTTTTTTGACGACTTCCTGTTAGAACCTGAGAAAAAAGGGGAAAATGAAGTCATAAAATTGGAGTGGAGGCAAAAAGGAAGTTCGTTTCCCTTTCAACCATCGCAATTTTCGGATGGAACCATACGTTTTATCTGCTTGGCGACCGCGCTTCTCCAGCCCAATTTGCCATCAACAATAATTGTTGATGAACCGGAATTGGGACTTCATCCTTTTGCACTTGACGTTTTGGCAGGTTTGATGAAGGAGGCTTCTGAACAGACACAGCTTATTGTGGCGACCCAGTCCGTCACATTATTGAATCATTTTGAACCTCAAGATGTCATTGTGGTTGATAGAGAGACGGGCGCTTCTGTTTTTAAGCGGCTTGACGTCGAGTCGTTAGGTTCATGGCTGGAAGAGTATTCAATGGGCGAGTTGTGGCAGAAGAACATTATCGATGGAGGGCCATCCTGTGAGTAGGGTATTGGCCCTTGTCGAAGGACAAACTGAGCGTGCCGTTATACAGCAAACTATTGCCCCTTACTTATCAGCAAAGGGTGTTCATTTACATCCAAAAATAGTTGGCAAACCCGGTCACAAAGGCGGTGTGCGAAGTTTCTCGTCGGTAAGTAACGAGATCAAAAACTTACTGTTGCAAGAACCAAACAGCACTGTGACCACTTTTTTTGATTACTATGCGCTACCATCGGATTGGCCGGGATTGGCACGGGCCAAGAAGGTTGCTGAAGTCGCTAATAAACCTTGCTTAATTGAGCAGGCTATGATTGCGTCAATTGGTGATATATGTAATGAACGTATCCGGCTGGATATGTTTTTGCCATATATTCAGATGCACGAGTTAGAATCGTTATTATTCTCCAGTCCAAAGCTTATGTCACGCGTTTTTGAAAAACCTGACTTGGAAGTACAATTTCAAAAAATCGTAGATGAATGTAATGGCTGTGAAGCTATAAATGATGGTTCGGAAACGCATCCATCATCTCGAATTATACAATTGTTCCCAAGATACAAAAAAGGCCGCAGCGTAAACGCCCATGCCCCTCTCATCATCGAACAAATCGGAATAGACATCGTCAGAAGACAATGCCCGCATTTTGATGACTGGTTGAATCGTCTGGAAGCGACGCGATTATGATTATTCAACAAGGATGTAAGCAATGAAACGATACGCCAAGTGGTTGGTGTGCATTCTGATAGGATTGGTGATATTGGCGGGAGCAGGCGTGGGGGCGTATTACTGGATGCCGGGACGGCCGGAGAACATACTGTTGGACCGGCCCGCGACGTGGGCGACGCCGATAGACGTGCCCGGAGCGCCGAATTTGTATAAAGTGTCGGATGTGCTTTATCGCAGCGCTCAGCCAAGTCTTGAAGGGTTAGAGCAACTCAAGAAACTGGGCATCAAAACGGTGGTGAATCTGCGTTCGTTTCATTCCGATAGTGATGAACTGGGCGACAC
>JAFGBA010000323.1 GCA_016933395.1 Sedimentisphaerales bacterium
CGATCCAGCACGTGCATGGCCAGTGGCGCGATTTCCGGGATAAGCCGGGGACAATTGCGCCGCAACTCGACAGCCTGATCGAACAGCCTGCCATACAGCACCATCGATTCGCGCTGGTCCAGGATGTATTTCAGCGGCTCAAAGCCGATAGCCGTGAATCCGAGATGTTCAAGAATTTTCTGCGAGCCTTGATGAGCGGTGCGTCCTTCGGCGAAACCGAACTGAATGATGGACGTAATATGATCAAGTGTCGCCTGCATAAGCCGCGTGCCGATTTTTTTGCCGCCGGCCTCGGGAGAAACGACCAACCGGCCGATTTCCCCGATGAGATCGCTCAGGCCACCGGCCGCCAGCATCGCGCTGATGGTGCCGATGACCTTGCCGTTTTCCACCGCGACCAGGAACAACGTGTCATCATCGAACATGGCCTTTTTCAGCCAGCACACGTCCAGAAATTCCTCGAAAGGGTAATTATTCCCGTAAGCGCCAATAAACAATTCCCGCACCGCCGCGACATCCGTTTCCGTCGCCCGGCGAATGGTAACCGCATCCGTTGTATTCATATCAACCTCATGTGTTTTGCGACATCCGACAGCCGGATTGTCGTCCATTTACATGGATATGGCAA
Organism: Sedimentisphaerales bacterium; assembly: GCA_016933395.1. Lineage (GTDB taxonomy): Bacteria > Planctomycetota > Phycisphaerae > Sedimentisphaerales > SM23-30 > JAFGBA01. The sequence continues at coordinate 629 of JAFGBA010000323.1, forward strand.
GGACTCTCATCTTACCGATTCAACACGCTCAAAGGCGCACTGACACAGGCATCCCACCCTCGCTTTTGCCAACCTGCGAACGGAGTTTGGACGCCATCAGCAATCACGGGCGTTCTGCCCTCGGCACAAAAAAAGCAGACCCGGCCATCAAGGATGACCGGGTCGTATCTGCCGAAAAATAGCGTCCCGGCAGAATTCACTACCTTTTTACGCCCCCCACAAGCCAAAAATCAATCGCTGCACGATGGTGAGGGCAACCAGCATCGGCAGCAGAATAAGGGCGCTCCAAAAACAATAACTGAAAAAACCGGGCATGCGGATGCCCGCGCGTTCGGCAAGGGATTTAATCATGAAATTAGCGCCGTTGCCAATGTAGGTCAATGCGCCGAAAAAGATAACCGCCATCGCCAAAATACTTTGTACGTTAGTTGCGTGTTCTGTTTCTGTGGAGTCGAGTGCCTGGCCCAACGCGGCCATGATGGCGGCGTTGTCGAACATGCTGCTGGCGGCGCCCGCTACCCAAAATATCCGCCAGCCGGCGTCAAGACGTTCCGGTGAAAATAAGCTACGCAAGGCTTCCATTGCCGGGATGACCGTTATGAACAGGCCCAGGTAAAAAACGGCTGCTTCCAGCAGGACGCCCTTGGTAAAAAGATTTTCGCGGCGGATGTCTTTAGGTGTGGTAAGCAGAGAAAGCGCCGCCAACAAAAGCAAAAGCACGTCAAACAAGTATGCAGGGACAGGCGCAATATTAAGATTAAGCACTTTCCCGAAGTTTGCGTTTTTCAGGACGATGATCACTATGGCTAAAAGTAGCCAAAGAAAGTTGTGTCGCCCGGTAGGAACAGGTGCAATTTGTTGGTCAAGGACGTTTTGAACCGTCAGGCGATCTTTTTCCAACCGCCAAAAAAGGCTATCGACGATCAGATAGATAACCAACAGAGCAATATTAACGGCCAGCCAGAAAGGCCAGATTTGCTGCACCAAAACAGGAAGTGATGTCGTATGGACGTACCGGTAAAGCAAGGCCGCATCACCTACGGGCAGCAGCGCGCCGCCGGTATTGGCGACGGCGATGATAAAGAAGATAATGGTGTGGCGGATATATTTTCGCTGCAAGTTAAGCTTTAACAGGGGAAATATCATCACTATCGCCGCAGGGATATTGCCGATGAAACCGGCCAGAAGGACTCCCAGCGTTAATAGCAAAAGGTTGGCCCACGGCGTCGGTTTTAGATTAAAACGCAGTTGGATATTACCCGCGATGATATATAGGCTACCGAGAATAATGATAAAGGAGAGAAAAGCCGGTATGTCCATAATCCGCAGGTAAGAGATTGGTGATGACTCCACTTTACTGTCACTACGCCACCAGTAAAACCCCAAAGTGGAAACAATTACCACCGTCGTGAGCAGAAGGCGTGTTCCAAATTGGTTATAAACTTTGCGAGTCCAAGGCAGCGCCGGCAGTAACGCATGGGCGAGAATCAAAATGGCAAACGGAATTGCTACATATATCGACTCAATTGTTCGAGATGAATTTTGTATGGATTGTGGATCGACTGTAGTGGTTTGCGCATAAAGAACGGCTGTTCCGCTGGTTAAGACCAACAAAATCAGAAGTGCCATTTTTCCGCGCGATACCAAAAACATAGTCAACCTGATAAACAACCACCCGACCTGAATTAAACTAAATTAGATATAACTTCTTATTTAAAAACAAGTTATACAACATCCACGCCGTTTTGCGCAGACGAAACCAGTCGCTGAATAAACAACTTATCTAGTTATCGGCACATAAGTTACTGGAGGTTAAATTATAGGACGGAAGGTAAAGGTCAGCCCAAATAGACAATGTCCCCAGCTTTCATCTCGCGTAGTTGGCGGCGTTTATCGTATAATTCATGATCGTCCAGCGCAAAAAGAGGGGATATTTCAATCAAGGCATCTACGGTTCCATCTTCGCGGCGAGGCACTTTTATGCCTGCCCGTTCCATCCATCGAGCCGCTCGTTCGATTTGTAGCTGTTGGGAAGATTGGAGGCTATCGACGCCTGAGGCGTTTTTAATAGGAGCGAACTGGTCGGCCCTTTCGATCTCCAGAATAATAGAGTGGTCAGCAAGCCGCAGAGCATCGAATACAAAGGACTCGAATTTATAAGCGTTGGGATTTTCCGGAGATACCAAATGGGCGGTTTTGTCGATGTAGGGCACTTTTTTGAATGCTCGATGCCAGGGAAGCGAAAAACCGTGCTGGTTGAGTTTTTCAACAAAACTGCGGCTAATGACATGGATGGCGATAGAACCATATTCCAACATCAGACGACCGTTGCTGCGTTTTTTATAGGCTAAATCGTCGGGTAGGTCACTGTATTCGATAACGGTGACTTTGTTGTCCACAAGGGCGAAATTTCCTACTTTTTCCAGGGGTTCCGCCTTTACCACCGCTTTGCTGGACATATCAGCATTATCGAGGGCGTGTAAGCCGATGAAAAGCGGATCGACCACATAAACGAGGGGATTGTCGATCTGGAAATAGCTGATGTATTCCACACCGCGGCGAGCCATATCTTCGATGGCGCCGCTGCGGAATAGTGCTCGCAGGCTGCCGCCATGGCCGTCGGGATTCATGGCCAGCGATTCCGGCGAAGCCAGCATGAGTTTCCCTTCGGTGTCCACGCAAGGCATCATGCCCTGGCGGAAGAAAAAGACATCACCAGGATTCAGGCCAAAATGGTCATTTTGTTCAAAGGTGCGGACTGTGTCCTCGTGATTGGCGCGGCTGGTCATGATGTACCAGGGCAGAACGCAGTTATATTTTCGCTGAACGGCGAGGACCGTTTCGGCGAAGAGGCGAAACAAGGTTTTATTTCGGACGGGAGTGGCGGGAACATTTCCTTTAGGGCCGTCGAAGTTTAGACGGGTTCCCTGACCGCCGGCGACCGTAAACGCTGCGACTTTGTGCTCAGCGATGAGATTTTCGCCGCGATCAAGGGCCTGACGGTATTTTGATTCCAGATCGGAGGCAGGTTTGGCAGGATACACCTGGGGCGGATCGATTCGTTTGGGTAATTCAAAGGGTTGGGGATTATGGATATGTTCTTCGATCAGACGATCTAAAAGATTCAGATCCAATTGCTCCAGGTCATCGAGCAAGATTTCCCGCTGGGAACGATCCAATTGTTCGACAAATTGTAAGACATGTTCCTGATTATGGTTGCGCAACTCGCGGGTTGCGGCGTCAATGCGGCTTTTAAAGGTTTGAGCCATAGCTCGGTTCCTCGCGTCCTGGTCGAAAGTCTCAGTTTTTAATGGCGGGCACAGCCCGCCCTGATTCCATTATGATGGTTGTGATGGGAATGTCCAGCCCCCCGGCTGAAAAGGCGAAAAATGACCGTTATGAAACCTTAAAAACCAGCCGATATGGGGGCTGATGTTAGCTTCGACGACAACATTTAAAATAGGCGAAAAACCGCTTTATCAGCCTTTCCACGGCTGGTGGCGGTTTTGGATGATAGTGGTGGTCTTGCTAGTTATCGGAGCTTCGGCGGTTTTTGGAGCAACATATCACTTTACCCGGGCTATAGATGATCCCCTTCGCCGACAGAAAGCCCCCGTCTGGGACGTCCAGAGTCAATACGTTGTACGGGGAATGAAGGTGAATGCCATCAGTTTACGGCTGATGGTGCAAACGGGCATTCGTCGTTTGTCCGGTGAACAGAATATGAAACAAGCCTGGCGGCGGTTCGTCCATGACGAGGATGTTATTGCCATTGTGTTTTCACCTCTGGCCGGCAACAACCTCTCCAGTAATGATGTTTTAGCGAATGTGCTGGTGGAAAGTCTGGTTGAGGCTGATTTCAAACGCGAAAATATTATGGTGGTGGGTTTGACAGATTCTCACTCGGCCCCGGCGGGCACACGACCGTGGCGTTATGGCTGGCAGACACAGGTACAGGATTTTTATAGCGGTGAGGATTATCTGCCGCTTTGGCTCGATGAGGTTACGGCAATCATCAATGTGCCCAGCCTGATGGATGATAATATTATCGGCCTGCGCGGGGCAATCGCAAATCTGGCCTGGCCCATGATTAAAAGTCCGGCACGATTTTATCTCAACGGGGGTGACCCTTTTTTAACAGACATCTACAATATTCCCGCCATACGCGGTAAAGTTCGGCTGCATATCATGAACGCATTACGGATTCTATATTACGGTGGTCCGGAAGTGCGTTTATGTTATATGTGGGAATACGGATCGCTGCTGTTTTCGCGGGATCCGGTGGCATTGGACTCGATAGGCCTGGAATTGATCAAGCGAGCACGACAAGATCAAACCTTGCCGCGCGGCGCACCAGAATCTTTCAAATGCGAATATCTAAAAACGGCGTACAGTATGGGATTGGGGTATTTCGATTTGAATTTCATCGGGTACCAGCGCATCCAAAATGATCCTCCCGATAAGCCGACAGCAACTACATCCGAAGGGTCATAATTATTAAGCGACGGGGGGAGCTGTAAATCCAAGATTACCGCCGCGAAACTCTTGCGCGGGTTTACTGATAACGGGACGGTATTTTCCTGACGGCGCGGGCGCGATGTCATCCATCAGCTCAACGATGATATCATCGGTGCTTTGCAGACGGGCGCGGGCGGCTTTCTCCACCTGTTGAACGCCATCCGCAGGGAAACTTTCATCGGTCACCAGACAAAAGCGTATCTCGCCAATACGATCCTGGATCACCTGGAATTTGACAATGCCTTTGATGGAACGGCAGATGTAGATAAAGGAATAACCCACGACCCATTTGCCTTCACAAGTGATAATAAAATCGGCGATGCGGCCGCCACTGATAGTAATGCTGTAAAGCGTTCGGCCGCAGGGACAGGGGGCATGGCCGAGGGTAACGATGTCGCCGGTGCGATAACGGAACAGGGGCATGGCCGGACCCATGATGTTGGTGACAACCAGTTCGCCTTCGCCGTCAGTGAGACGGAGGGTTTCAGGATCAATGGTTTCGAGGATGACTTGTTCGTCCATGGTGTGCATGATGTGGCGGTCGCACTCATGGCCGATAAGGCCGGCTTCGCGCAAGCCGTAGGAATCATACACCGGCACACCGAAGGCGTCGGCGATGATTTTACGGTCCACGTCGGTGAGCATCTCGGAAGTGGTGCAGATTACTTTAAGGCCGCAGCGAATGCTGAGGACGGAAAGGTCGATGTTTTGCGCCCGGGCCATATTGATTAGCAGAACGAAACTGCTGGGATAACCGAAAATACATTTCGGCCGCCAACGTTTCCAATATTCGATATAATCGGCTACCCGCTGAGGAGTAAGTTCAAAGCCATTGGTCAGGCCGTCATTGATGAGGCGGTCGCGGAAGTGTTTAATGCGGTCCTGCTTGCCAAGCTCCACGGGGGAACCCCAAAAATACATTTCTTTTTCGCCACGACGGACACCGACCCATTCGTGGCCGCGCATGCGCGCAGCGTTAATGTGGGCTTCGCGGGTGGAGGAGGTGTAGAACTGGAGAGCTTCGTTGGTGGAGCCGCTGGTGCGAACGAGGCCGACGCGCGGGCCTTCCTCGCGCCAGACCATATCTTCGCGGTTATCACGCAATACCTGTTTATCGATTAAGGGGAAACGCCGCAAATCATCGAGTGAGCCAATAGCGTCGGGACGAAGACCGTGTTTATCCATAAACCCGCGCCAGAAAGATGTGTGGTTGTAGGCAATTCGTACTACGTGTTGTAGACGTTGCAGGCGCAAAGCATCGAGTTTCTCGCGCGGCCACCATTGGCTCTGTATAAGCTCATGATAAATAGAGAATGTCTTTCGTCCCAGGAGTCGCTCCTGAATGCGAAAACACGTTCTGGCCAATAGAGGATGCATGATGCTGCTCCCTTCTCAGGTCCAATAGAGATTATTATATGCCTGCATGATTTTTCTGACTATGGCGCGAGGGGCGGAAAACGTCGGCGGTGTCGCGGTTTTAGGTTCATATCCGCCCTTATTCAGGCGACGGTGCAGATCCGTGAAAGTTTTTACATGCAGCGGAATATCGGTCGACGCCAGCCAGCGACACAAACGTTCAAAACGGCGCGTGATGATGCGATTGGGGCGGCCGCCGTCGTATTGTTTGTTTTGCACCTTAAAGAGACTAAAACTATGGAGGATAAGAACCGCATCGACACCGTCGCAGGCAAGATGTCGGATAAGATCGCGGCATTCTTCAAAACATATTCCCATCGGGTCGAGTACTTTTGCAGGTTTAATGCCGGGCAAGCGCGGCTGATAAAAACCCGAAAAAGCCAGTTCCAATACGTCGTCGTACCAGCGCGAACCATTGTAAGGTTCGGATGGGGGAAAGGGACACTGGCCGCCGGCAAAAGCAAAGGTATAGCTGCTATCGATAGGAATACCTACGGCGGCGAGTTGCTTGAGCGTTTCCGTTGATGCGCCCATATTACCGGCGCGGAAAGCACACGGCTTGATACCGGTCCAGCGCCGGATGCGGTCAGCGCCTTCCTCCAGCAAAGCGAACTGCATATCGGGCGACAAATCGGCTATCTGGTCGGTGCGAGGCAAATTCAGGCTTTTTTGGCGAAGAGCGTAAAACTTGTGGCCGGGGTGAATATGCAGTTGCACGTCATGGCCACGTTCGAGCAGGTAATGACATATAGGTTCGCTTTGGCCGGGATAGCCTTGTTCGTCGATAAATGCGTCAAGAAAAAAGGTGGCGGGCAATTCATAACGCGCCAGTATCTCCACAATCAGCGGGATTCCCCAGGTGTTATTATCATAGCGACCCCAGACAGCGCGTTCAGGCGACACCGGACGTAACGCAGGATTATGGCCTGCGCCGCCCATACTGCATTCGACGTCAATGGTTAAATAAACGCCGGGTTTTTGTATTGTTGGTTCGCTCATGCCTGATAAAAACACGTAAAATCCTGGTGCGGCGTCACGCCTGGCCAATAATATCAAACGATTTTGCGCCCAGCCGCCGCACCATGTTATGGCAATCCACCCAGAATGGTTTGAGATCGCCGAGTAAAAATACATCGTCTTTGGTCCACGGACCGCAATTAAAGAGAAACCGTGCCGCGGCGGAACATCGATGTAAACGCTTTTGACCGGGCGGCAGTTCATCGCCGCGCACCATGCCGATCATCCAGTTGGCGTCGCCGCCAAGAATGCGGGTTCGCAGACCTAATTGGTAAGTTGTCGGCGACATTTTTTCCGGCTCAAACCAACTTTGCCAAAGCAGAAACGGCGCTTCGAATCCCGCCATAATAACCGTCGGCAGGCCGCCGATGAAACGTGGATTGATTTCCAGAAAAATGTATTGGTTCGTTTCTGTATCGTAGTGAAACTGCACGCCCGCAATGCCGTCCCAGCCAATGGCCTGTAAAAGACGCACGGCGTCGTGGATCAAACGCTCGTGTCGGCAGGAAACACGCTGCACGGTAACGCCGCCGGCAAGGGGCATGTGATGTTCACCGATGTATTCACCCACCATAAACGGCTGGTTCTGATGCATGAGAATTTGCACATGGTCTTCGACGCCGGGATGGTATTCCTGTACAACGACATTATCAGCCAGAGATGCGACTTGATCGTGGAGCTTGAGTAATTCATTTTTATCGCGAGCGTAGGCGGCTTTCCAGGGCGCCCATTGGGTGGATTTGTCATTTTGGCGCGAGGTGCGGAGGACCAGCGGAAAGCGGAGGGACTCACCGCCGTCGGCGATGAGTTTATCCAGCGTAGCACCTTTGGCGACAGGGACGCCGAGTTCGCGGCAAAGGGATTGCATATAATCTTTGTTGGTGGCTTTGTCGAACTGTTGGCGCGCGGGACTGAAAAGGTGGATATCCGGCTCGAATTGTTCGCGTTGGGCGATGAGGGTGGCGTGGTAGCCTTCGGAGATGGGCATGATGGAACCGGCGTCGAGTTCGACGGCGAGGGCGTGGAGTTCATCGACGAGTTGTTGGGGAGCGGCGTTCGGGGTGAGCATCCAGGCGCCGGCGGCGTAGCGACTGTGAGCGGAGAGGCCCTGGGGGCTGCGGCAGACAGCGTACACCTCCAAGCCGCGACGGCTCAGGCAACGCACCATCCACAATCCCACCTGCGTATCGCCACAAAGGGCCACGATGCGTTTGTGGCGAGGTTTACGGGTGGGTGGAGGTGGTTTAAGGCATTTCATAGTATTGTTTCCCTAGTCGGGCTAACAAGTTATAGGACGTTGTAAAGTATTATTGAAGACCATTTGCACCTGTTCGGCGACGGCGTCCCAGCTTTTGACGGCGCCGGCGGCAACGTGATAATCAGCCCGTTTGGTTGCACTAAACACTTGTTTGATTGCGGCAGCAAGAGCCTCGGCGTCACGGGGCGGGACAATTTGGCCGTCTCGGGGCACGGCCATCAAATCCTCGACCGCACCGACCCGCGTGGCGACCACGGGTGTACCGCAAGCAAGGCTTTCGAGCACCACGTTGGGACAACCTTCACGATACGACGCCAATACGCTGACGTCGGCGGCGTTAAGATATAAGGGAATTTTATCATAAGCCTGGCGGTCGGCAAGGATTACACGCTGAAGAACGCCCAGTGTCAAAGACAGTCGTTCCAATTCACGACGATAACCGGAAACAACTTCGCCGCCGACAATAACCAGGTGAACATCGTTATCCAATTGTTGTAGAGCGCGAATCAGTTCGCCGTGCCCTTTGGCGGCCTTGAGGTGGGCAACGGCCACAATCAGCGGCTTGTCGAGAGGCAAACCCAGTTGGCGGCGGGCATCCATTTTATTGCGGGGAGCGAAGTGCCGGAGATCAACACCGTTAGGGATAACAAACAGACGTTCGTCGGGTACGCCCAGTTTACGCGCTTCATCGGCCATAGGCGAGGATACACTGATGACCGCGGCAGCGCCGATAAGAGCCTGGGCGCACTGTCGTCGTTGCGAGGGTATTTCCAGGCAAGGGTAAATTTTTCCACGCAGGGTAATAATATAAGGGAGCTTAAGTTTGCGGGCCAAGTACGCCACACCAACGCCGTCCGGCCAAACGAAGTGGGCATCAAGTACATCAGGACGCCATTGTTGGCGGAATTGCTTTAGCCATGCGGTTAATCCGCGGCCGTAAAACCAACCGTCAAGGGATTTGCATATAGCGGGAATGTAGAAAAATCGGGGACGGTGCACCGTGAGACCGTGCCAATTTTCCCGGTGAGGTAAACTCCGGCCATGTAACCGAGTCAGCAGGGGAAAGTACGGCGTTGGCGCAACCACCTGTAAATCCACCTTTCGATTTAACGCGGCCAAGCGCTGTTCGACGAAAACGCCCCAGGTTGGTTGATGGGCGTTAGGAAAACAATATGACCAACTCAGCACATTCATAATACAACCGCATCCTTTTGCGCCAGACGGCGATACAGGCTTTCATAGGCGGTGAGCATGGCGCCAAGGCTGTATTTTTCGCAGGCGCGGGCGCGGGCGGCCTGGGCGAATTTCCGGCGTTGTTGGGCATCCCGGCGCAGGGTGTCAATGGCGACGGCGAGAGCGGCTTCGTCACCGGGCTCTATGATAACGCCGCAACGACCTGCATCAAGCATTTCCGCGACACTGCCAACACGGGTGGCGATGCAGGGAAGGGCGCAGGCCATGGCTTCATTGAGGGCGTTGGGGTGCTGTTCGCTGTCACTGGAAAGGATGAAGATATCCAATTGATGAAGAAACGCAGGAATATTTTGCACGCGGCCCGGAAGTCGGATTCGGTCAGTAAAGTCGAGTTGGCGGGCGAGGTTTTCCAGAATGGGGCGTTCTTCGCCTTCGCCGGCGATACGCACTTCCAGATCAACACCCTGCCGAACGAGTCGGGCGGCGGCGCGGATAATCAGGGTGTGATTCTTTACCGGTCGAAGGTTGCCGACTGATCCGATGATTAAACGCGAATTTCGCGGAGGTTGAGGCGCCGGACAAAAAAGATTCATGTCCAGGCCGTTGGGGATTACGGAGGTTTTGTCCGCCGGCCAGTGCCATTGGGAAATCATCAATTGCCGGGACGCCTCACTAACGGTAAAGAGATGTGTGGCCGACCAAGCGAGAACTTTTGACGCCAGTCGCCTGCGCAGGGGCATGAAGCCCGCTTTGCCCAAACCATGAAAGCTGAGCAGCAACGGCGGTTTATGTCGCATCAGCCAGCGGGCTGCAACCGTGTCAGGCCAGGCGCCCCAGTTGCGGGCGTGAATGACATCGGGCCGGATACGACGAATTAACCGAGCCAGGCGAAATGGCAGTTTTAATTCGTTAGGGCGGGCATGGAACAAGTGTATCTCGGTATCCTTGGGCAATAAATCGGCGATATGAGATTCCTCTTTCAGGCAGGCAATGGAATGACGCCACCCATCCTTGGTCAGACCGATGATCACCCGCGCCATGGCCAATTCCATACCGCCGGGCCCCAGGCCGGGTGTGACATGTAAAATATGAAAGGGAGACATCTTTGCCATCACCGGGACACGTTTCGCTTGGTTTTTTTGGGTTTCATCTTATCGTCAGGGATCGTCGTTACGACCGGCTTGGCTTCAATAGACATTTCTATATTATCCATCGCCCGCCATAGACACACCGGCAGTAATAAATACCACCAATATGCTTCGAAATATACCAGGCTCCCAGTCAAGCCGAAACACAATAAAGATACCAATGAAGCGGCCATGGCGCTACCAAGCCATTGATAGTCACTACGATATTCCAATGGCAAGTTATTAGCCCGACGAATGAGCTTGCGGTACATCCACAGCGCATTGAAGATGATAACGAGTAATACGCCAAGACCGATAACACCCAGTTCCCCGCCACAGCGAATAAATGTACTATGGGCGTCACGGTTTTCATGTTCGGGACAATAACGACCGATGGCCTGGGTAAAATTCCCGGGACCAACCCCCAAAGGTTCATCTTTAATTAACCGAATGCCGGCTTTCCAAATTTCAATGCGTGATTGAGCCGAACTGTCCCGATCTTCGGAAGATCGCAGAATCGTTTTGCTGCGAGCGATAAACTGAGGATCCATTAAAAAGGTGAAACCAATCAACGCCGCTATCAGGGCGGCAAATATTTTAAGGCGATATTTTCGGGGAACGATTAAAGCAAGAAATATTCCGCCGCTCGCCAGACCCACCAAAGCCGATCGGCTGCGGCAAAGAACAATCGTATTCAAAGCCAATATCCCGGCTGTGGCGGAAACGATTTTTCCCGGCCATTTGGATCGGAGAAATTTAACGCCGATTATGGGCATCATCGCCGCCAAATATCCGGCGAGGCGATTTGCTTCACGAAAGTCAGGTCCCCCCACCGTTTCCAAACGTCCGGAAACAAACGCTGCGCGCGGCGTATCGAACGCCTCCATGCCGAGAAACAACGCGCCCAAAACCATGGACCAGAGCAATATATTGAGGTTGCGATAGTTACAAACAAGATGCGTCATCATCAATAATAAAACGACCATTTTCGTCATTTTAACGGAAGGGTGATCCACCACGGAATACCGCCCCACCGTTTTTCCACCGATAAAAACACCAAGCCAGACGATGGCGAGGAAAAGGAGAAGTAACTTTTCCTGACCTGTCAACAATGACTTTCCAAACTTCAGTTTGTTCCAATTAACCAACATGCCAACGGCCGTTAATACCGCAAGGATAAGTGAATAACGTACGCCAAGATCATTAATCGGACTGGCCCACCATTGCCCTTCCGGTCCGATGTTATAATGGAGCACATAGGCCACTAATCCCCATAAGGGGATAAAAGGAGCAACGGCAAAACTTGCCGCCACTCCCAAAGCAAATATAATCGTTTTAATCGCCATAAAAGTTATATTTATCCCAAACGCCTAATTTCATCTTCTATATTGAAACAACGCTGACTATCGATAATAATACTTTATCTTTCGAGGTCCGTCAAAATACCCAGGGCTTGAACCGGAGTTTGTGTTGATATATACTTTTCCTACGGTATAAAAAGACCGGCGTTCTTTTTTTACTTCGGCGTCTGTTTCCAGGCGTTTTGTTGATAAGGAGCCATTATTATCTAACTGCTTTTACCGGCGTTTATTATAGCTCTCGGCAGCGGCTGAAACAAGGTTAATTATGTGCTCTAAGACAAGTCAAATCATACATTCAAAATGGCGAAATCGCTGCCGCGGGAGTCTTGCCGGTATTTATAAATCTCTACGAAACGAGCGGGATTCAGCCTACCTGAGGACATTAAAACAAAGTCGCCATCTTAATATGTCATTCCTGCGTCAACGGCAGTGGGACAAGATGCGGATTTTGCTAAATCACGCTTACCAATCCGTACCCTATTATCGCCAACAAATGGACAAGGTGGGATTGAAACCCGATGACATTCGTTGCCGTGAGGATTGGAGTCATTTGCCGTTATTATCGAAAAATGACTTGCGTCACCATCTCGAAGAGTTGGTATCGACGGACTATGCGTCGAAACACCTATATCAAACCTCGTCCGGGGGATCGACAGGCGAGCCGGTACGTTTTTATCTGGATGAACGACGTCGGCGTATGGCCGGTACGGAAACGCACTGGATACACACCTGGTGCGGCTGGCGCGAGGGTGAGCCTATTGCTCGTTTATGGGGCGCACCGGAAAAAACCGTACACGTATCCGGAATACGACATTTTTTCCGACGTCTTATCCTGGAGCCTGGTTTTCTTATTGATGCGTATTCTTTAAATCAGGCCACACTCAATAATTTTGTCGATGCCTACCGGCGCTGGTCGCCGACGCTGGTCATCGGTTACGCCCAGGCGTTAGGAGAACTGGCGAATTTTCTACTCGAAGAAAAAATCGAACTGCCTTCCTGCCGAGCGGTGGTATCTTCAGCGGAATTATTGAATCAACACAATGCCGAACTCATCCGACGGGCCTTTAAGGCGCCTTTGATGGATCGCTATGGTTGCCGCGAAGTCAGCCTGATCGCTTGTCAGTGCCCTCAGGCGCAAAAGGATTACCATATTAACATGTTCCGTATTTTTCTGGAGCTTCTCGACGATGATAATCAACCGGTCGAGCCCGGAGCATCAGGACGGGTGGTGGTGACCGATTTGGCCAATTTTGGCATGCCTCTGATTCGGTATGATTTGGGCGACCGAGCGAAGTGGTCTTCATCGCCTGGATGTGTTTGTGGTTGGGATTCAGAACGACTGTCCAATTTGGAGGGACGAACGTGTGATTTTCTATTTCGCTCCGACGGTACGAAAATCCACGGCCTATATATCAACGTCTTGGTATGGGAGGTTCCTCAAATCGTCCGGTATCGACTTTGTCAGGAGTCATTAGAACAGGTGGTACTGGACTACATCGAAAACGAACCCGTTCCGGCGGCGAAACTCCTATGGCTGCAAGCGCGTCTGCGCGAAACACTCGGACAACAAATGGATATTACTTTAAGAAAAGTGGAAACGCTTCCCAAATCGAAAAGCGGCAAACATCAATATATCGATTGTCACATAGATCCTGCGGAGGCGCCGGCGACGCCTTCGAGGAAACAGAATTAATGTAGAAGTTGTTCCAATTCACGCACTTCACAAACCATACGTTCGTGCCAATTCCAAAAGGTTTTAGCAACCTTTTGCTGCGCTGCGCTTAATGTTCGGCGCAGTTGAGGATCATTACAAAGCTTCAGAAGATGAACGCCCAGTTGTTGGATGTCATCAGGAGGGGCCAGTAGGGCATTACAATCGTGGCTTAACAGATCAGCGGTGGAACGATCGATAATGGAAACTATCGGCAAACATGCATAAATGGCTTCGTAGAGGGGATTACATCGATTGGTTACATCGTTGGTAATCATGAAAATATCACAGATATTCATCAATTCCCAAATACGATCATGTTCCATTGCTCCCAGCCAAACGACGTCGGACGCAATGCTTAATTCATCAACCATCGCTTTCAAGGCGCTCCGCTCCGGTCCCTCGCCGGCAATCAGTATTTGAGCATTGCCGCCGGCGTTGCGGCACACCTGCAGGGCTTTAAGGATTCGATCAATACGTTTCCAATAGCTCAACCGGGAGCAACTGCAAATCCAGATGCTGTCCGGACGAAGGTTATCAGGCGCATTCCGAGCGAACTGCGCCCTGCTTATAGCCGGCGGCGCCGACGGCGGATCGACGCCGTTTTGCCAGAAACGGAAACGTTCCGGATTGATGTTGAATTTACGCGCCACCTCATCGCCGCGCGTGCCGTCGTTGCCCACGATAAGAAGATTGCAGGGAATCCGATACCCCGCCGCCGCGACGGGATATCGCAGGGTAACGAAAGGTTGTTGCATCAAATCGGCCAAAAATGTGCCATAAAGGCGCGTGACGTTAGGTGCATGAAGTAGTCGCTTAAGAATGTATCCCGCCAGAGCGCTGTTTTGATTATGGGCGTAGATGATATCTGGCCGTTGTCTCTTTTGGCGGCTCCATCGTAGAACCACAACGGTTATTTCAGCGGTAAACAACAGAAAAACCATCATGTTCAAAATCCAGCGCAGCGGGAACCAGAGGTTCTTGCCGCCGCCGATACGGAAACATATTCTGCGAAAGGCTTTCAGGCCGGGCAACCAGCGACATGGAGCCATAATGACGGGATAATCAATGTTTAAAGGCGGTTTAATGCGTTCCAACTGAGGACTGAATAATCCATATTGGGGCATAAAAACAGTGATGGTATGTCCGGCGCGACGATGGCCCTTGAGCGTTTCCGCCAGAGAGGGCATGCCGCCCTTGCCTCGCAAAGGCCATATCGGTAACGCGGATATGTGTAATATATGCATGTGAAATTTCCGATTAGTCCGTATTGCCGGGAGCATATGCCGCTTTGACGTCGGGAAAATAACGCTCCAGGAATTCAAAAAATACGATAAAGGATAAGTTGAATGGATAACTGATGTAATTTTTACGCAGGAAAATCATTAACGCATCGCGCAGTAAACGCGGCGCCGCTCGACCGTTGTTGAATAATTGATTATGCCGGATAAAATGCCGCTTCAAATTAAACCACCAGAATACTTGTCGCTGATGATGGTAACGGATGTCGTCATGTTCGTATGTTATTTTCGGGAGCGAAGCATAAAGCTGCGCCAGCCGAGGGTAAGCACGTTCCACATGGTTTAGGCGCAACTTGTTCTGGATGCGCATTAGCGGCGGCAAGCCCATAACAAAATCGAAAAGGTCGTTATCAAAAAACGGGAAGAAACTTTCGGCCTTGAGCGACACCAGTTTTAGGCTCGCCAGAGCTGTCGCCCGGCGCGATCGATTCATCAGATAATAACATCCGAGTTTGTTGGGGGTATGGTCATATTTTTCCAATTCCCGCGCAACGGCCTGCACGACGTGGGCACGATGCAAATGGCGGCTGATATCAGGATGCAAGATGGAAAAATCATGCAATTCCGGAATAAGCTCTTCCGCAAGATGATCGTTGGTCATGGATAGCGTTTCGGAAAAAACCGCCGCATCAATAAAACGAGAGGCGCGGCGAACGGCATTAAAGGAAATATCGCCTCCCAGGCCGTCATAATTAATCAGACCGCCGGGAGGAAGACTTTGCACCAGGGGAAGGATCCATTGATGCATGCGGGTTTCGTTGTCGCATAAGACCGCCGCTTGAGGAAAACAGGTAGTGGTAAATCCGCGGGAAGGAAGATTTATAAAATGATGTTCCACACCCAGTAGATCGGCCACGGCCCGGGCGCGATCGCGGTCGCTATTGTCCAGACTAAAGCCGCGCGTCGTATAGGCGACGAAAGGACAGGCCTGCTTTTTCAGTTCGGCGGCGATTCGACCGGAATCCAGACCGCCGCTGAGAAATACGATGGTTTTTGAACCGGATGTCCGTGCTCGGCGACCGATGGCGCGAGCGAACATGCCCGTACACCCTTCAACCGCCTGGGAATAGGAAACCGATTCATCGATGGGTATACGAGCAATATCCCAATAACGCTTTATAACAACGGTGTTATCCTGAAACGTTAAAATTGACGCCGGGGGCAATAAAAAGACATTTTCCAAGAATGTGTCTTCGCCGAGGTGATGGCCAAAATGGAGAAACACACTGCACGCCGTCCAATTGAGTTTGCGCGGCGTCCGGGGTGTAGCCAACAAAGCGCGCAAATCGGAGGCGAACACCAATATATTTTCGGCCTGATTGTGATGATAGTAAATTGGGCGCAAGCCAAAACGATCATTAATAAGCACCAATTTCCGTTGTTGTTTTGACCACCACGCCAGAGAAAAAACGCCATTAAGTTTCGGTAGAAGGTCCTTGCGAGACCGGCTTAACAGGCCAAGCATAAACTCAACATCATCAGTTAATGAATTAACGTTACATAGGGAGAGTTTATTTGCCAAGTCCGCGTAATCGAATATCTTGCCGCAATAAACAATGGCATTATCGCCATCGGCGCTGAATAACGGCTGCGGTTTCGTATTAACGGCTCCAAGGCTGAAATGGCCCAGTCCGGCCTGATGATCGTGCCAGACTTCCCGACGGACAAAGGTATCTTGCCAGGATGCTTCGTACATCCGTCTCAGGGGATCAAGGGGATTGAAATCATCCCGGTTTCCAACAAGTCCGCATATTTTCGTCATCGGGCCAATCCTGCTACGGTTTAATAAACGTTATTCTTTCCGCTCGGACTTTTGTCGGAGAAACGTCTCGGCGTTCCAGGTGGTCAGTTGCCCCTCCATAATCCAATGCCATACCTGCCAGTAAAAAAGTAAATTTCGGGCAATACGTATTTTCCAGTCAAACGGAGGATGCGTTTGTTTGATAGTCATAACGGCACCGGCATTGAGTTCATTATGATCCGGGTGAACCAACTGGATAACCTGATTAACCAACCGGTTGGCCTCACCTCGCTGCTTTGATCCTGCACCCAGTTTCTGAAAAAACGATCCGAAAATAGGTAAACGTCCAAGACGATGCCAGTAATAACTGGTGTGTTTACACAGTCTGCCTGCGCCCTTTAAGGCCCACAGTCGAGGTGTAAATTTATTCGGCGTGAAAAACTGTCCGCCGGAACAAAACGGGATGCTCAAGGCTTCAGGGAAATGCTTCTTATATAATTTAAGATGGAGTTGTCTCTGACACGTGAGTTTTCTTGGAAATTTACCGGCAATATTCCAAAACGTTCTGCTGAAACAAGGAATGAAAGACAAGACATAATTGCCGTATACTTGAACAGGATCCAAGCTAACACAACGGCGCAATCGATTATTATCCAGAAATCTGGCTATCCCATATCCATCATTAGGGTAACGGGATAACTCAATATTCAGAAGTTCAGTGTATTTTTCCCTCATGGCCTCTCCAATGTCGGGGGAAAAGAGGTGCTCAGCGGCCTGCCAATGCAAAGACGTAATCGGCCGAGCTTTCGCCTGTAAAAAATCTTCGAACATGTCAAACTGCGGATGACCGGGAGAGAACGCAACGCCGGAACCGCCGCCGTCCCAAATTGCCTTCATTTCCGGTCGTAAATACTGCACCACCTGGGTGATGAACAAATTCAAACATGGTACGGCAACTTCGTTCAAAACCAAATAATGCAAAAATACCGGTGATTCATAGTAATGTCGCGATGGTATAACAAGTTGATACTTGCCTTGATTGAATTTTTTGGCCGCCTGCACGGCCAGCCGACCATCAGCGCCAAAATACTCCTCCTGATGCTGAAGCGTCAACGCCTGAACCTCTAATCCTTCCTCATGCAGAAGTGTCATGATAAGGCGCGAGTCAAAGCCGCCGCTTAAAAGCGAATAACCGGAATGTGAATGCTGCGTGTATCCCCGAATTTCCTGCCGGGCTATATCGAGTAGTTCACCGGTATCAATATCATCAAGGGTCATATGAGGGGCTGGTTCGGGCCGGGACCAGTACTTTTTTGTTTCGACGTGGTTGGTTTCGGCGTCATAGGTGATAATTGTAGCGGCGTTTATCCGTGATACACCTTCCAGTTGGGTATTTTCGCCTATACAATAATCAAAAGACACAAAGGAACCCCAGCCGGCGGGATCCATTTTCGTCTTGATGAGTCCACTGGCCGGAAACGCCTTAAGTTCCGAGGCGATGAGAAGGCCTTGGTTGGGCCGGGCGATGTAGAGCGGCTGAAGCCCGAGTGGGTCGGTAAACACTACGAGTTTTTGTGCAGCAGCGTTCCAAAATACCGCGGCGAACACTCCGTCAAGACTGGCGAGTTGTTCGATTGCTTGTTTGTAACCTCCTACGATCGCTTGGGCCAAACAGGTGTCCAGACATCCATCGAGTTTGATCGGGACACCTGCGACCGCCAGAATATTGCCTTCATCACTTTGACGAAAAAGCGAAACTGACGAGGAGCTATCGGACGTGGCTACGTAGGCCAAAGCTCCTTTGCCAAGGACCAGCGTTTTACACTGGTGGTTGTTCGCCAGACGCATGGACGTCGCCATCGCTTTCACCACGTTTTTAGCATTCAACCTTGCCGGGGCAAAGCATACTGCCAGCTTCATCGAATTTTCCCTTTCGAAAAGGCTTCCAACGAAGAATTATTTTGGGAGCGAACATCTTCATATCGCAAACGTAACTCATGATTGGCCCAATGGAACAACAGGAAATTGGCTTGGAGTCTTAGAAGGCGTTCCCCGAGATTAGACCATCCTAATCTTTTGGTCAGGTTGGTATATATCATGCTATTGACATAATTACCCTGACGCATTATCGCCAGTACCGTATTCGATGGAGCATACAAATTGCGTTCCTTGAGATACGTCCTGAAACCGGCCCTGGCTTGCGGAGAATAGGGCCACAAAAACGGTGTTTCCAAAGAGGTGTTTTTCTTTCGTTTTCCAAATGCATCCCGGGGAACACCCGCTTCTTCGACGATTCGCCGCGGAACAGGACGATCATAGTCGTTGTAAAGCGTCCAGGGTTCCATCTCTTGCGAAAAGCTGATATTTTGTACTTCGTTAAAGTGCCTGCGTCCCCAAAACGGCACCGGGCAATTGAAAATACCCTGAAACAGGCGAAATTCACTCAATCCCGCCAACCCGGCTGCGGCGCTGGCAAAAGGATCGGGAAGTTGAATACGCCGACGATCCCATACGCCGTCGCCATAAGAACCGGTAAACAATAAGCACAGAGGTTCCGGATAATCAAAAAGTGTCCAGTTAAGAACCCCGGCGCGTCCATTGACGGACCAAATCGTTTCCTCTAAAGGATATTTTTTCGCCGTGCGGTTACAAGTTTTACAGAAAAGGTTGAGGTGCTGAGCAATATCGGCCCCGGAATCCGATCCTCGCCACAAACTGGATGATTGTTTGATGGTTACGGAATTGCGGCATTGGGCGTAGCGGGAAATAACCGCCGTTGCCGAAGCGTCATAACCACGAGAAATTGTTGTTAGTGGAACAACCTGATGCCGGCGTTGAGAATCACGAAGATTTTTGCCGAGTTTCTCCGCCGTGGCGGCGAGAAAATTGTAATAATCAGAAAATGTCAACAAACGTGGCGCGGTATCGGGCTTTTCTTTTTCTGCCACGTCTCCGTTGTTGTAAGCCAGATTATGAAAATAAGTAAGGTTAATATTCCGGGTGGCGGTAGGCAACGTTCGCACGTAAGCACTTAACCCTCCGCAGACCGTCATGATATCTTTTGGATAAAAATAATCCTCCCGTAACGTTAGACCGGTAGTTGCCAGAAATCCTCCAAGAGTGTTGGATACATATAAGACATCGTCTTGCACACAGTGCCACAAACGATCTTCCATCGTACCTGAAGAAACAAATATTACCTGATTTTCGCGCACTCGAATGCCGGTGCCGAAAACCAGATCCGTCTGATCAAAATCACCTTCCTGGAAATCGCCCGCCCAAACCGCTTCGCAGCACCATTGCGGCCCGATTTCGACGCAGGGACCATGCCTTACGGTGACGGTGTTGTCACCGCGGGCAATACCGGCAACCCAGGCGAGTTTGGGCCAATCAGGGATACATTGGGTTAGTAGTTGCATCATTAAAAATTATCGCCGTTATGCAGGGTGACTTTTGGCGTTACAAACGCCGCCGTGCCAACAGCGTGTCTAGATTTTTCGGTGTAAGTCTTCCTTCCATAATCCACAGCCACATCTGGCGGTAAAACAACATGCGTCGCGCCAATCGCGTTGACCAGGTGAACGGCGGCGTTTTCTGTTGGAGACAGCGCACCGTATCGGCGTTTAAGTCCGTGTCGTCCGGGCTTACCTGCCGGATCACCGTATCCAGCAAATCATTCGTCCATTTATTATCAGACGATTTCACGCCCATGCCGCGCAGGACGGAACCGATAAGCGGCGTTCGCCCCAGCCG
This sequence comes from Sedimentisphaerales bacterium, assembly GCA_016933395.1. GTDB lineage: Bacteria > Planctomycetota > Phycisphaerae > Sedimentisphaerales > SM23-30 > JAFGBA01. The sequence goes on from JAFGBA010000323.1 coordinate 21,026, forward strand.
ACGTCCATAATATCGGCATTTTCCTAAAGCCTGACCCAATTTTTTCCAGGCCCAAAGGTCAGGCGTGAAGGACCGGTAACTGAAAAATTTGCTACCCGAACAAAACGGCACGGAACTCGCTTCAGGAAAAAATTCGGCAAATATTTTGAGATAAAGCTGATGGTGAGCCGTTACGCCGCGCGGTATTTGCGCCGCCAGATTCCACATGGCTTTACTCAGGCACGGTGTAAAGGGCAGCACCCGATTGGCGTATACCATCAGCGGACTTATAGACAGGCCTCGACGCATCTGGCTGGACATCTGGAATTTCGCCACGCCAAAATCATCGTCGGCGTATTGGCTTATGTCATCGGTGAAAGCCTGGCGAAAATCATCGTACATCGCCTGTCCCAGGCCGTCGGCGAAGATGGAAAAAATCGTTTGCCAGTGAAGGGAATCCCGATCCTTGCAACGGTCCGCCTGATAAGTCGCAAAACCGCCGGGCAGCGGATACGCCGGTGCGAAGGCAAAACCCGGCCCGAGTCCTTCCCAGGCTGATGTCATTGACGACTGAATATGATGCGCCACATGCGGAGTGATATACAGGTTCATGCTGGGAATGGCGATTTCGTTCATCAACAAAAATTCGAGATAGGATTTGGAGGCATAATAATCACGTTCAGGCGCGACGACCTCGATCTGACGGCAATTTAACTTTCGGGCGATTCTGCAAGCCAGCCGTGCATCCGCGCCGAAAAGTTGCTCAGGATGGTTCAACACCATCGCCTGGTAATCCAATTGGGCGCGATTGACGTGCGCCAGGATCAGGCGCGAATCGAAACCACCGCTCATGAGGACGACGCCTTTGCGGCTGTGGGCCGCATAAGCTTCCACCTCACGTTGCATAACCCGCAGCATTTCGGCTGTATCAACATCAGCCAGTTTCATATCAGGACGCGATTGAGGCCATGACCAGTATCGGGAGGACTCCACCTTGCCCGTCGCGCCGTCACAGATAAGCACTGTCGCCGGCCCCATGCGCTTTACATCGGCCATTTGTGACAAGTCAGAAATTAGAAAACCCAGCGAGATAAACGCTCCCCAGCCGGCCGGATTCATGGTCGGCTTGATTTGCCCCGAAGCGCCGAACGCTTTCAATTCCGTCGCCAAAAGCAGGTTCCCGTTTTGTTGGCTTATATGTATGGGTTGGATGCCGAGGGTGTCCGTCACGACCACCAGTTTTTCATGCTGAACATCCCAAAATATCGCCGCGAAGGCGCCATCCAACCGGGTCAGTAAATCGGCGGCCTGGCGGTAATCCCCCTGAATAATCTTCGTCAGACGCTGGTCTAAATATCCATGCAGGTCGATAGGCACGCCTGTTGCCAGCAACACGTTGCCGTTATCAGCTTCGCGCAACAATGGTATGGCGGAATGCCGGTCGGACGTCCGCACGCACCCAATCGCGCCGTGAGCGACGGGAAATACCTTTATGTCCTGATCGTCCAGCAGTTGCTGGGACTGGGCCATCTTGCGCGCTGTTTCGGCAGCGATGGCTTTTTCCAAACCCAGACAAACCGCAATTTTCATGCCATATCCTCAATACCGCCTTGATCAAGGCCGAGATAAACCGGATATCTTATTGTACACTTTAGCCATCAGAGACATTAACAAATTCCAGATGCGCTGCCGGTCGGCGGCGGGAACCAGAATAAACCAGGCAATGGGAACATACCCAAGCAACGCCAATCCCACCTGAGAGAAAAAAAGTATCCAAGACGTAGCTGCAAATAAATGTCGGACGCCCAGGCATAAGGCAACGAATAATCCACCCGCCAACACTACGGGACCGCCGACATCTCTGGCAAACCGGGACAGACTCGCGCCTACCTTACGAAAAGCAACCAACGGCATAATAAACGTCGAAGTGCATAGACGCGCCGCCAATGTACCCGCCGCCACACCCGCCAGTGACCAGTCAAGCAACGTCACGAAACTAATTGATAATACCAAATTCACTGTCGCTTCAATAGCCGTCATTTTCGTCGTGAATTTTATATGTCCCATTGCCTGAAGTAAAGACGCCGAAGGCGAAGTTAAACAAAGTAATAGTTTTGACACCGCCAAAATCCACATTACTGTTGCGGCGTTAGCGACATCCTTTTCGTAAAAGTCGCCGCCGAACATCCACAGGTGAATAAAAACATAGCCGAACATGATAAATCCGATATATATCGGCAGGCTGAAAATAAACGTAAGTCGAAGCTGACGGTAAAAATACCATCGAGCAGTCCCCATCTCCTTTTTCACCACCGCCCGCTGAACCGGAGGGAAAAACGTGGTGTAAATCTGACTGATAAACGTCGTCGTATAATATAACAACATCGCCCCGACGGAGTAGGTGGATACTTCGCTGACACTAATCAATAACCAGACAATCAACAAATCGGTCTGGCCGATAATTTTAACCGACAGCGACGTTATAAATGCCGGAATACCATATCCGAATAATTCACGCAATCGCTCTTTAATGAAACAAAACGGCCATAATTGTAAACGGGTATAAATCCGCCGCGCCATAATATAATTGGTCGTAATGCACAATATATTCGCACTCAGAACCACCAGCGTCAAGCCTATCAATCCGTATCCTTGTTGCAGGACAATGACCGTACCGATGGTGCGAATGATTAGAGCGCCCAGATCAGCACCTCGAGTAAGATCAAAGCGATCATGCGCGGAAAGCACGCTCGAAAGCACTGCCTGAATTGCGTTAATCCAAAGATTAATTGCCATCAACGGCAAGAGTAATCTAAATACGGTGTGATATGCCGGTGGAATACTTTCGGTCATCCGCGGCACATAAATACCTAACACCAAGGCGGTAATAAAGATCAGAATACCCGCCACAGAATAAAATCCCAGTCCGCAACGAATCGTCTGGTTTACTTTTTCGTGGTCGTTTAATCCTATATAGTAAATGATATATCGGCCCGTCCCCGCCCGAATACCCATATCCATGATGCTCAAGTGGCCGATCAAGGTATTTACCAGAGTCCAAATGCCGTACACTTCCTTGCCCAGGGTATGCACGATAAAGGGAGAAAGGAACGCCATTACCAGCAGATTGGCCCCGAATACAGTCCAATTAGCCAGCAGGTTGCGGGTATAAACACGGGCGGTGTTCATGAAACCTTTGCCTTTCGCACCGGTGTAGCCGGACGCAATAGCGCCTTAGTAATTTGCTCAAGTTTATCAGGCCAGGTTTCATGGGCCATGGCTTGGCAGCGCCGCTCCCGGCCGTCCGCATCCTCCGTCAGGCAGGTTTCCAGGGCGGCGATAAATGTCTCTGGCGTATTGGCAATGTGAATCAAATGGTTATATCGCATCACTTCCGGCATGGGTGTAGAGACCACCGGCAAACCGGCCGCCAGATACTCGCGTAATTTTATGGGGTTGACGGCATGGGTGAGTTGGTTGACCTGAAACGGAATCAATCCCACATCAAAATACCGGCAATATCCGGGCAATTCCTGATACGACTTACGCCCCAGAAAGTGCATGTTCGCCAGCCCGCGGTACGGCGCCAAATCGACCGTGGAATCGCCCAGCAGCACAAAATGCCAGTCAGGGCATTGTCGGGCGATCTGGGCTAAAAGGTCCACATTTACCCAGTCGCGAATCAATCCGAAAAATCCCAACCGGGGATGGGGAATATTAGCCATATCCGCCGGTTCGGCCGGATTTGAATGAACCGCCGTAGCGAAGTGCTCATAATCAACGCCATGCGGGACTAGCAGAGTATTGGGATTATAAGGTTTTTTTTGCTCCTGGAGCGTTTGGGACGTCGTTACCACCAGATCAGCCCGACGGCACAGGTCTTCCTCGTCACGCAGCACTTGGGCGGTGTCGTAGCCGGTAAAAGCCGCGTGATCATCGACGCAGTAATACACCACTTTTTCCTCGCCAAATCTCCCTAGTAAATAGGAAATATCAGGTGTAAACGACCAGAGCTGCACCGGTTTGGACGGCAGCTTCCTAAGTGCCGCCCGCAACTGCGTTAACAACAGCAGTCGATTGAGCTTACGCGCCCATGTCCGATTCGGCAGGGGAATGACCATGGGGGTCAATACGTACAAATTCTTCCGGGGGTTCGTTAATCCTGCGAATACTTCTTTGAGCTTACGCCGAATATACGCCAAATCCGATGAACTAACCGTCGGTGTTCGCGAAGCGTGGTAATTCACCCATAATACGACATTACGCTGGGCCAACAGGTGCATTACGTGATGCTTACTGGTGGGCGGAGCGTCATAACCGCTGGCAAAACATAAAATTATCCGGTTTTCAATCATCTTCGGGAATACTCGGTTTATTGTCCCATCGCCGAGGGAACAGGTGATTATTTCGGATCGTGGTAATGAGGCCAGCGCCACGCCATAGCGCCGGGCAGCCCCAGGGCAATACCCGTCACGCCAATCAGGACATCACTGAGGCGGTTTTGCCTGCCGGCAACACCGCCCTGCATCTTTTCCAATATAAAGGCGGCCGCTATGCAAATCGCCAAGGACAACAGCACCACCCAAAGGCGTCGCCGCAACACCGTCGATAAGGCCAATGAAACCAACACCATCATTAACGCCATTGCGGGCATGTGCAGGATGTTTTGCATTTCCGGAGTGAGTCCCGAATTCCAAATCCCGAAATAAGGAAGATATTGCCCTTCATGGAATTTATTAACCTTGACCAGCACAAACATATACGCCAACGCCAATACCCATATTGGCGCAGCAATATACCATTTGATGCGGGCGCGCTGCGGAAACATGGGTAAAACCGCAGGTTGTTTTGTGCCGGCTCTGGATGGATGAGCACATCGCCGCTTATCCATCTTTTTATCTGCGGTCGGCGCAGTGGCGGAAACAGTTTGCTCCTGAACATCGGTTAGTTGCTTGCACAACTCCACCAGCGGCGCAACTCGCGCCGACCAGGCGTAATGTTCCACCACACATTGCCGCGATTGTTCGGCTATTGCCGCGCGGTATGCTTCATCGTCGAATAACTGACCGAGTCGGCTTTGCCATTGTTCCGGCGTATCCGCTTGCAGTACATCTTTACCCGGTTGTGTTTCCAAACCCTCCAGCGCCGGGCCGGAAGCAACCACCGGTAAACCCATCGCCATCGCTTCCAACACCTTGTTTTGAATCCCACGAGCAATACGCAGCGGGCATACAGCCGCCATAGCGGTTCTTAAATACGGCCGCACGTCCGGCACGGAGCCGGTCACTTTTACGCCCGGCGCGTGTTCCAGCCGCTTCACCGCCCGGCTCGGATTACGCCCCACGATAGTAAACGTCGCTTCAGGATATTGTTTCCTTAGTTCGGGCCAAATTTCATTCACGAACCAACATACCCCGTCGATATTCGGTTCATAATCCATCGTTCCCGTAAACACCAGGGATCCTTTAACGGATTGCGTTGAGCGGCTAGGCTGAAAATAATCCACATCCACCCCGTTGCTTAATGCGTGAACCTTGCCCGGATATACGCCAAGCACCTGACTTTCCGCCTCGCTCACCAATAATACCGCGTTGCAGTGGACGATGGCGTCTTCTTCCAACTGCCGAACCAATCGGGCTTCGCGCTGGTATAGCCACCGTTTGGGCCATCCGGCTTTTTCCGCATAGGACGACCATTTGGCGCTATCAACATCCACCAGATCCATTATTCGCGGACAATGCCCTGCATGACGTAAATAGTGCACCATTGCCGACGAAGACGCCATCACCAAATCGAAAGGTTTGCGCTTCGCTTCCTTCTCAATGAGCTTTGCCAGACACGCGCTGTGGAAATGCCGTTCTGTTACGGATGTGCCCGTCATTAAAGCCGCAAGCCCCCCGCGCACTCGCCCTTTGCGCCCGTCCGCCGGAGCCAGTAGTACATGTTTGCACCATCGACGCATTAATTGAGCGGCGTCCTCATCACGCGAATCGTGCACCGGCGTCGCCAGGGTAATATGATAATGCTCCGCCAGCGCTCGAATTTGATTATACGCGCGGACACGCTCCCCCTTGTCGGGAGGAAAGGGCACACGATGCGTGATGAACAGTAAACGTTTCAAAGCGACTTTTTGTGATCCCTCACAAATAATAGTCGAAATACCGGGGAACGTAACTCTTTTGATGGGTCAAAAAGATGCCGGCAATATTAACGTCCGCCGATTGTAATAAACCCACCGCCCGTTCGATGGATTCCCGATGCGTTTTATTCATGCGAATCACCAGCAGCGCATCACCGGTCACGCGGCCGAGAATACTCGCGTCCGATGCGGATCCCACCGGCGGCGTATCCACCAGAATAATATCGTATTTTCGCTGCAAGTCCTGAAGCAGTTTGCTTGAGGACAACCGGCTGATAACTTCACCGATTTCGTGTTTTTTCGCTCCGCCCGCCGATATGGCGTCCAAATTCGAGCACTGTGTGGGCTGCAAAGCCTCATTTAATCGCGACGGATCCCGCAGCACCTCCGCCAGTCCCGGACTGGCATCCAGCCCCAACATCGTCGTCAGCCGATCTTTGCGCAGATCGCCGTCAATCACCAATACTCTGGTGTCCGGCAATTCCGTCATTACAAAAGCCAGATTCAGCGTTGTGACGGTTTTTCCCTCGTTGGCTTCCGCTGAAGTGATTATCATACATACTTGTTGTTTTTTCGCGCGCGCCAAAATATTCGTCCGCAAGCTGCGATATTGCTCCGTGAGAATACACCCCGGGTCATTATAAGCCACGAGATCTGAACTGTATTTCTTGACTTTATTGGACGAAAACGACGTGTTTTCCGAAGAAGATTCCTGGGATGATACGGCTTCCACGTTCTCTGTTTCCGCCGACAGTGCCGCCGCTTTCGTCACGGGTGTTTCCGCCGGACCGGCTGTCTGGGGCGCAGAGGCGCCTTTTTGCTGCTGCTCAGCTTGTTGTTTTTTAAAGGCGTCACTGATATTGCCCATACCGGTCTCCTGAAAATTTATCCGTTCCCGATGGTCGAGGTTTCACTGCCGCTGGTCTGCAAACCCCAGCAGGTCATGTCGCGCAGAACATCCATAATGACACCCTTACCGATCTGCGCCTGTCCTTTGACGTATCCCACCAGCAAGGCATTATCGCAAAGCGTATTGATGAGTCGGGGAATACCATCCGTGGCGGCATGAATCGCGTCCATGGCTTCCGGTTCAAAAACACCTGATGAACCGTTCAATGAAGCCACCCGCAACCGATGTTGCACATAAGCGCAGGTGTCATTGGCCGTGAGATTTTTTAAATGGTAACTTAAAACAATACGCTGCCGTAACGGCTCCCAGCGCGGCTCCATGATCTTTTCTCGTAGTTCCGGCTGGCCGATCAGCACAATCTGAATGAGCCGATGTCCTTCAAATTCCCAGTTCCATAACAGCCGCAACTCTTCCAGCGCCGCGTTGGTCATTTCCTGAGCTTCGTCCAGAATCAGCGCCACCAGCCGTCCGCGATGGTGCAACCGCAACAAATAATCCTGTAAATCCTCTTCTAACGTGATTTTGTCCACTGTCGCGCGAGTGGTCAGGCCGATTTGCCGAGCAAAAGATTTCAAAAGCTGTTTTTTTGATTCGGGTGGATTTTGCATTAATACGCTCTGGCAACCCGGTCCCAGTCGCTCGCGCAGCACGTGCCCGACAAAACTTTTCCCCGCCCCTACTTCTCCGGTGATTAGCACCATACCCTTGCGCTGCTGCACGGCGTAAATCATGTTCGCCAGCGCTTCTGTGTGAACGGAACTTTCATAAAAGTACTTGCCGTCACAACTCAGCGTAAATGGAAATTCGCGTAGTTTATAAAATTCCAGATACATTAAAATTTACTCAAAATACCTGATCGGCTATTTCTCGAACTCGATCCCACAATATTTCCGCCTGTTGGCTTAAATATGCTATCGGCTCCGCCTTCCACTCTTTATAGGATTCCGGCTGGCGCAATCGTAATGTTACATCTAAAGCCGACAGCGCCAATCCTATTGTCAAAATGACCACTACGAGAGGCGTAAGGATCCACCGTCGAAACTTACGTAAAAACCCTTTTTGCGGGGTTACAATTACGTCTACATATCCGAACACCGGAATTCCAAAACCTTTGGCCGCCTCTTCCGGTGTACTAACCGTCTGGTCCGCCCAACTTGCTAAAAATACCAGTCCCCCACCGAAAATAATTCCTCCTATTATAGCAAAACCAAAAATTGTTATCAAAGATGGCGACGAGGGAAGATCCGGCTTCAAAGCCGCTTGCACGGCGTTTAAATGCATGCGCCGTTTGGCCGCTTCCGCCGCCAGGTTCATCTGCACCGCGGTGCGCCGAGTTTCCCAGTCGTTGAGTTCCCGCTCTTTATCGCTCATCTTTTTGATAAGCTCCAGATACTCTCGCCGCGCCGGTCCGAAATTCGCCATCAAATCTTCGTACAGCTCCCTTTGTCGATCCAGTCGTTCCAGCCGGTTTTTTGCTACTTCAGTTTGAACTTTTAATCCTAACCGCTCTAATTCCAGTTGACTGATCTGCCCGCGGGCGCCAAACACTTCATTCAATACCGTCGTCGGTTCCGTTTCAGCCAGGTCCTGCTCCAATTGTTCGATTTTGCGCTTCAAAATCTTTACCGTAGGATGCGCATCCGTCATCGTCCTGATTTCCGTCAATTCGTCAAGTTGCGATTGCGTTTGACGCAACTGCTTCTGTAAATCAGTATAATCCGGATTTGGCCCTTTAACGATTTCACGAGGTTTGCCGTCTTCGCCTTCCTCCACCACCTCCGGCGGCGCCATAGCGTCCAGACGCGCCAGTTGTTGCTGTGCGGCTTCGTATTGAAGTTGCAATTGGTCATAATCCGCCGCCACTTTCAACATCGCTTCACGCAACGCGCCGGGGCTTTCCGGTAGAACTCCGGACTTTTCCGTCTCAAAGTTGATGCGTTCGTTGATGATTTCGAACAACTGACTGTTGCTGTTCTGCACCTGTTGATCAAGAAAGTCATAACTGTCCTTAAGTTGCTCAACGGTCTGTTCGCTAACACGGTTTATATAGTTCTCCACCAGGATATTGGCCATCTGCTCGGCTTTATCAGGATCCGAATCCGTGAAACTAATCTTGACCAAATCCACTTCATCCGATTGCACTTCCCATTTGACTTCGATGGCTTCGCTGACGGCGGTCGCCTTTTGCTGGCGCAGGCGCTGCCCCTCTTCGGTCCATTCTCCACTTTCCTTTTCACGGGGCAGCCCTTCCGTCCAGCCCAGTTGATCAATCGCCTTTAAAACGGCGTCTTGTCCCGATAGTTCAAATTCCTGCGTCAGTTTGGAGGCTTTGTATATATCACTCCCCCGCAAACTGGTCTGTGCCGCCGCCGGATCCTTGCGTCGCTCAAAAATCGTTGTTGCGGTGTACTGCAACGATAAAAAACGAGAGCATAACATGGCCAGAATGGCAAACAACACCGCTGATGCGACCACCAAACGCCATCTGCGGAAAACTGTCCGTATGAACTTACGCAGGGTTATAGGTTCTTTTTCCTTGCTCATCAAACCACCTTTTTAATTACGATATCGATCTTCGTATGCCCAGCCGGGATCGTATGCTTCCCGTACGCGATAAGGCGCGCTGGCCGCTTCCACCACGGGCTGCACCGGGAACAGAACTTGTCGCAACGACAATCCCACCGCCGCAAACGGATTCGGAGGGACAAAAATAACGTCGCCCGGCTGAAGCAAAACGTTGTGGGACATATCTCCGGTTTGCACCATTCTTTTGAGGTTTATCACCACCTCATCGGCTCCGGCCGGATTATGACCCGCGAAAACATTTTCCTCCGCGAGATTCTTGCGCTCATCCTTATCCTTGGGTAATAAATACCCTCCTTGCTGAGGGGTTTTGGCGCGGATTAATTTAATTTTTTCCGGCCAGGCAAGGTCCGTCGGCCGAGACCGCGCTAAAGCGTCCAGCACGGTGTCTGAGCCTGTCCACGGTACAGGACCCGGACCGCTAACTTGCCCCAAAACAAAAAATTTCTGGGAATTATACCCCGCCACTTCCACGGTTACATCCGCTTCACCATAGTACTTTTCGGAAGCCTGGAGGATAGCTGCTTCCACTTCCGCCGGTGTCTTTCCGGCAACGTCGATTTCGCCCAGCAACGGGAGTACAATTTTCCCATCCGGACGAATACGTTGCGATAACTTGTTGATTTCCAGGATACTCACCGAAGAGAACGACAGCACATCCGGTGGATATACCCGGTATTCCAAACCTGAAACCGGTCGGTGTGGCACCTGCAGGAACGCCTCCAGATTGCTGTATTTGCTACCGCATCCCATGATTGCGATCAGGCTCGCCAGCCCGACTACCGTTAGTGTTGTTTTGACTATTTTTCTCATAATCATTTCCATACCCCGCTTTACTATTATCAGGCCGAATTAAGCTTAACTAAAGAAGGGATCCGTCCATCCGACGATAACGAGTCATTTATTCGGGTTGGCCACGATAATTCCATTGCTATTTTGGCTGGTTTTACCAAGCCTATTTCCCGTAAATGGTTAATTATACTTGATGTTATCGTTTTTGTCCACAAATTTTCGTCCTTTTCATGCGTTGTCAATAATTGGAAATAAAGAAGATATGGAAAAAGTAATACACCCGATAATCTTTGGCCAAATTCCCCCATCCAGACTTACAAATCATCCCTTTGGCGGTCCTTTTTTTCTTGCAATAATTATCGGACCTGCGGTAGATTGGCGTGAGAGGATAAAATAAGTAAATATTTTCCCCCGCTTTTTCGCATGAGATACTTACCTGCCTTGCTTGATGGCATTACCTGGTATTTAACCGGAAATTACCCGGATAATTCGGGTGTAATATAACGCTTTTTACGGTTAGACCAGCTAGGTAAACACGCCGGCGAAAAAATACCGTTTTTGCGAGCCTTAAAACGGTAATGTAGTATGAAATCACCCCCTTTATATCGTAATTTTGCCTTTGGATAATGTAATTGTCTGTATCACCGGAGGCAGAGCTATGTTGAAGACAGAATTCGCCACATCGTCAAACGATGCATGTGCCGTACAGGGTGAATCTTCGTCATCTTTCACGGCCGCATCCCAAAAAGGCAAAAGCCGACGAATGCAATTACTTGAACGTATGGGGTGTTTCGGAGCCGGGCCTGGAGGCGTTTCCATCCGGCGGGCCGTTACAGCAGATGACCTTCGCCAGGCCTATTCCCTCGTCCATGATTGCTATGTCGAGCAAGGTTATATATTCCCACTTGCTTCAGGTATGCGAATGCGGATTTTCGAGGCAATGCCGGAAACGGTAACCTTCGTAGCCAAGGCCGGTAAACAAGTTGTTGGCGTCACTAGTGTGGTTTTTGATAGTAACGATCTGGGCCTGCCCTCCGAACATGTGTTCCGCGATGAGATTGAGGTTTTACGGCGTCAGGGGCGTAAAATCGCCGAAATCACCAATTGGGCCATTGCCCCCGATTACCGCCGCACGGCCGTGCTGACCGAGCTGATTCGCTGCTACGTCGCACATCTCCAAGCGGCCGGATGCGATGACGCCATCGGCGCTATTAGCCATAACCACAAGTATTTCTATAAACTTATGGGCTTTGACCGCGTTATTGGCTCAGAACGCAGTTATTCTGCGCAAATTCACGACCCTGTCATATTGGTCAATATGGGCCTGGACCGTTTATGGGAGTGCTTTGATAACGTCAACGACGATATTTGTAATGACGTCACCACTCTCAAGCGGTACTACCAATCCGCCAATCCTTACCACGAATGTATCGAATCATGGAATCAGGCCGCCCAGAAAGCCTTCAAAGATCCCGCCTTATTGCGGCGTCTTTTTGTAGAACAGAGCGATCTCCTAACCGATTGCAGCAGAGAAAACTTGGAAATTATCCGGCATCGATGGGGAGATGATTTATTCCTGAATGTACTGGGGCATAACATCATTTATGATGGTTTTGTTTTACTGGATTCCTTGCCGGATTCAGGGATTTGAGAGGATTCCACGTGATTGAAAGAAATGCGTTATTTTTGACTGAAATGGCCGTTTCTTTACGTTTTTGAGAAAAAAATGCCGATATAAACCGGAGGTGAGAAGAGAGAAATGGAAACTCAAACAACTGCCGAAACCATGATAGCCGAAGCCGAAATCCCCGCCCCCCCTGCTCAGCCATCCGCCACCAAACGCCCCCAGGGCAAAAGCCGGCGAATGAAATTAATGGAGCGCAGGGGTTGTTTTGGCGAATTGCCGCCAGAGGTGACGATTTCTCGCGCAACTAGTCTTGAAGATTTGTGCGAAGCTTATCAGTTGGTGCATGATAATTACATACAGAAAGGGTATATTTCTCCTCATCCATCCGGTTTGCGTATTCGCTCGTATGAAACAGCGTCGGAAACCGCTACTTTTATCGCTAAAGCAAATGGGCGTATCATCGGCGTTACCAGCGGGGTGATTGATTCAGACGATTTAGGCGTGCCGGCCGACAAGGCTTTTAAAACGGAAATCGATGATTTGCGGCTACAGGGATACAAGGTATGTGAGGGCACCAATTGGGTGATAGCGCCGGAGTATCGTTCCACCAATGTCATGCCGGAATTAATGCGTGTCTGCTTCGCCTATTCCATCGCCCAGGGATGCAACGGCATGTTAGCCACCGTTAGTCCCAATCACGGCCATTTTTATGAAATGTTATGTTTCGACCAGGTGGGTTCAGAGCGGTCATCTTCGCCGGATATCGATGATCCGGTTGTTTTGCAACTTAACAGCTATGATGAATTTTACCGCCGTTGGCGAGCCGTCCAACCTGATGAAGTTAGCGATGATGAAGTGGTAACGTCGTTCTTTATCGCTGATAATCCTTACTATAAACGCGTTCAGGAATGGTCGCGAATAGCAGAAGCCGAATTCATGAAACCCGCTTTCCTGCATGAACTATTCGTAAAGCAAAGCAATTTTCTTAACGAGTGCAGCGACAAGGAATATACCATAATTCGCCGTCGTTGGGGAGAACGCTTCATGTGGCATGTGTGGGGGGATGGCGTCCGGAGAAAGTTGGCGCTAACGGCGTAAAAATCAATGCTCACGGTGGATACGCCACCGGAGCGTTTCATGCTTATCCCGTCTATCGTCGAAGACAACCCTGCCGACGGATGGACGGGTTTTTTTCTGCGCATCCCTATTTTGAAAAAACACACGATAGTCATTCTGAGCGTAGCGAAGAAACTCGACTGTAATAACACTCCCTTTGACATGATATGCTGTGCAGAAAAAAACCGGCCGATCAGGTTTTTACACCCAATCGGCTGGCTTAATTACAAAACACGTTAAATGGTTTGTTATCTCCGAGCGGTTTTACCACTCATTTTGATATCAGGCCATCCGACGTTTGCGGATATAACCGCCGAGGCTGCCGACCGCCAGGAACATACCCAGCATCGTCACCGGTTCGGGAACAATGTAGGCTTTTCCAGAATCTTCACTACCGGTCCATCCATTTTCATAGATAAACGGCCGACCAATTTCCCAACTCTGCCACATATCTTGGGTATTTTCGTCAGAAACAGGAAGTTGGTACCAATTAATGAATTGCTTATCCCAAAGACCTTCTTTATTCCCAGAAAAATCCAGAAGTACATCGGTTTGACCGACAAATTTTGTCTGATCTGCCGCATTGCCCCAAAATCTAAAATAGTCAATATCACCACTCATTACCAACGCGTCCCTGGTAGGATCAAACCAACCAGGAAACTCGTCTTCCGCTGCCGGACGATCCCAAGGAGTGGGATTGCCTGCTACCGATGGATCTATGTAAGTTACATTTGAAGCATCGATTAACCAAATATCAAACTGAGCACCCGCTTGCCAAATCCGGTATTGAGGTGCAATATCATCAAAAGGATCCAAAGGATCGCCGATATCGCCGGGTGTAACGCATTGTACGATTTGATCTTGACCACCATAGAGTATGCCGCGCAGATAGTCCCCATCAGTTACGTTCTCGGCCCAATATATACCCGCGGCAGAGATATTATTGCCGATAAGCGTGGTATTATCACCATCTCCGTAAGGACTATCCAATCCTCCGATAGTACCGTCATGGATAGTGTTAACACGCAGCAATCCGAAGGCATCCTCACCGCTTTTCAGAACGGTATCGTCTCTAGTAACAGTTAGGGTGCCACCGCTTATAATACCACCATATTTTCCTACACTTTCGAGGTAAGCTTTATCAACGGTGCCATATTCTAACGTATCGTAAGTGGTGGTTTCCGATAATAAATAGAACTTCCCCGCTTCACCGCCGGAGTATGATGTTCCGACTTCATAATTCAACGTTTCCAGGAACAAGGGCCCATTATGCAAGCTAGTGGCTTGCGCCAAACTTGCGCCGGCCAGGATGAGCGCCCCGGCCATCA
>JAFGBA010000324.1 GCA_016933395.1 Sedimentisphaerales bacterium
CTCTCCAAGGCCAAACTTTCATCGCGCAAGAATCCGCACCAAATCACTTCCGTCGATGTGGAAAGACTGCATCGGGCTATTAACGACGTTAAAATCATGGCGCCGAGCACCGATTGTGTCGTTCCTATCGGGGAGGAGGCTTTGCATAAAAGCCTGCAGCGCGTCGTGGAGGCGGATTTTTATAAGGTCATCACCCGCCCGCCGTCGGTTTATCGCGGCAATCCGTTCCAGATTGAAGTGGCCCTGGCTTACGGCGGCGCCACTGGCGATGCGGAAGAGGGCGACGAGGATGATGTCTTCGAAAAGGGCAAAAATGGCGCCAACGGCGACGAACAGCAAACCATGCGCGTCATGCGTTTCGCCAACCGCGTGCCGTTGTTGTACCAGCAGTCCGCCTGTGCGGTGTTCAAGGCCATCACCGCCATGAACTGGCGGCAATACGGCCTGAGCCAGAGCCGCGGCTCGCTGCCCGCCGGGCCGGTCACCGTCATCGTCCATATCGCCAGCGTATGGGTTCCCTTTACCTCGGAAAGCAAGGAGGCCGTTGCTCACTATCCGGAGATCATCAAGGAGGTCAGGCTGGCCCTGGCGGATTGCGGCCGGGCGATGGGGCGGTACCTGCGGGGCAAACGCCGCGAGCGGGAAGAAGCCCTGAAACGTTCTTACATCCAGAAATATATGCCCGCCATCGGCGAGGCGTTGCGCGATATCCTGCGCCTGAAGGATAAGCAGGTCACCGCCGTTCTGAAAAAGCTCGAAATTGTCCTGGAAAAGACCCGCGGCCGGAAGGACGGCGATTCCGAGGAAAATGAGCGGCCTTCCCGCCAAAAACAGCGCCCCGACGCTCAGGAAGATGCCTCCGATAACGACGAAGCGCCATCCGAACAGGAAGATTCATAATCTAAAAATATATTCGTATGGCTATTAACCAACTCTTGATTTTTTAATCAGTGGCTATCAGTGTTATCTGTGGCTAATATTTAATCCGGATCCGGCACAGGCTGCAGGGCCACGAGCTTGGGCGTGTCGCTAGTGCTGAACACGTTCGACCGGTCGAAGATCGCCATCACCCGCCGAATCGGCCCCGCCTCACCGATCCGCACCGCGATATACGCCGTAAACGTATCGCTCCGCACCGTCGCCAGATTGCTCACCCGATCCAGCAGAATATCTTGCTCCAAAAGGTCGTCTTGGGCGGTATCAGTATCGAATGTGCCGTAAAATGGATCTGTTGCTGAGGCTGTATTATCATAACCGCCTGCAAAAGTAAACATTCGAAAATCATATGCAGCAGTAGTGGCGTTACTGTTATATCCCTCAGAACCACTAGTCAGGTTTTGGGTAACATTCAGGAGTTCACCAATTGAAGCAAATCCCAAATCTTCCCGTATTTCCAACTTGTCAGATTCATTCAGGCCCATGCCGCGCTTGCGACTTTCGGCAGGATCCGGGTCACTGGTATAGTTTGTCTGATAATCCGGACCAGCGGGCTCTGTTCCGCTTTGTATTTTTAATTTATCACGATAAGCAACAATGGCACGAGCCAGATTATCGTTTTCTTCGAAATTCGAAGTGCTGGTATCATACCATTTTCCCAGCCACGGCAATTGTTTGATCACAAACCAGGGTGCGGTATTGATATTAATGCGTCCGGCAATGGCCAATTCCGTTGCTTCGTTGGGAACGCCGTCGCCATCATTGTCAAGTTCCTTTGTATTTGCCGGCGGATCTTCAAAATCATGCGAAGGATTAAAGTTCTGTAGGGTTATATAACGGAAAATACCCTGGGCTATGGGATCGCCGTAATTTAATCGACCGGTGTCAATTGCAAATGTGGGAAGAAAACGACCGAAAAATACCGGCATGGATTCATAAACACCATTTTCAAAGATAGAGCCTATATAGAATGCTTGGCTAATTTCTGCAATAGTGCGTATTTGTTTAGCCTGCATGGTTTGGATTGCTGTGGCATCTGGGCTTGCTGCAAAGACGCCAAGATTGCCAAAAGGTGGATTGCTACTTACAGGTATAAAAGCAACAGTTTCATCCCATACTGGGAACATGTGTTGGTTTCCCGCGGAATTACTAATTAAGGTAGATCCGCGATCACATACGAATACTTCTTGTATATTCTGCGGTGGTACAGATGATGGTAATGAGGGAACTTTTATTGCATCCCATACAGTTCCATAGCTATCTTCTAAGACGATTGTATCGCCATCTGTAAATTTAAAAGTGGCAATTTGTTCAAATCCAATAAAAGCATTCGCGCCAATGTCATCTGCTAGGACTAGCGGAGTTGTATTCAGAACATCTGATCCCGCAGGAATAGCTATAGGTGATGAACCAACTACTCTTATTTGCCAACCGGTTCTAGGGACAGATGTATTGCTTGGATTATATATCTCAATTGCATAATTTTGTTCCGTGATGGGATCGAATAGATCTATAGAATCATCATATCTCGAAATGGCGAGTTTACTGATATATAAACGAGGCGCTTCTGATTCAAAGCCGTAATATTCATCAGAACCAACGGTTAATTTTGTGGCGGTTTCCGGTGAAGCAGTATCAATATAGTCAACAATATTACATGCTAGCAAACAAGCCAATCTTTTTCGCGTATCAACTCCGTCAGTAGTGAATGTCCATTTTAAATCTTTGATCTGTTGGTTTTTTTCAAGAACGTTATTATCAGGCAGTCCCAACCAAATCGCTGCGGCGAGTCGATCTACATTTGCACTGGTAATGTCTTCAAGACATACCGGCCGGAATGATTCATTGGCAGCACCCCAATTATTCCAGTTATCCCATGCCGTTTTTAATGGCCCGGGCATGGAAGATATGTCTTGCTCCGGCGTGATAATGCGATCGAAGTTGTAGATTGTGGCGATATGGCGGCGATTATAATAACCGCCGCCCAAATAACAAGAACCTCCGTTAGCGGAGGCTTTTTGAAACCAATCAATTAAATTAGCCGGATTATCGTAAGGTCGTTTTATCGTATTAGGATAACCGGGTAAAAAAGTTTCCAGCCAGAAGTTTTCCGATCGTACTTGCGAGGGACCGTTAAGAAAAAAACGATTACGTAATTCCAATTCATCTGTAAAATCAAAAAGAATTGGCAAAGTTGGGGCGGTAACCAGATTCGCACCAGGATCCGGGTTTAATACACTTCGACCAACGTAATTATAATAATCCTTAGATGAAACAACCGGCGGCACCGGGTTAATGTCTAACCAACCGCAACGATAGTGATGCCAGTTGGTAATAGCATTGTCTAAGTCTGTAGGTAAAGAGTTTCCTTTGCAAATGCCGCGCAGATCGACGTGGGTTGTTTCTGAGCCATCCCAATCTTCAGCGGGAGAAAGATTCTCTGTATTTCTAAACGCCGTATTGACATTAATCATTCCACAATTATCGATAATGCGTACGGCGGTATAGCAGTTTTCCCCGCGCGGACCGATGATGCTTGGTATTTTTACCCAACGGGCGTCGGCGATGCCGTCGCCGTCGGCATCCGCCTGAGCGCCCCAGCGATAAACATCACCCGCGACATTCCAACTGCCGCCATCGGTTATCGCCTCTGTGCTTTCCTCATCACTGACATTTCGACCAAAAAACCACCAATTATTATTCCAATATACGATATTTGCCAGTGAACGAATGTTGCTGGAATCCCAGAGAACGAGATCATTTTTATTCTGAGGGCCATACCAAAATGGCGGGCCGGTTATTGCAGGAGGATCGAAATTATTTTCATACAAGTCGGTGATATGCCGCCAGATTACGAAATCATCACACGGGTCAGCATTGCTATTATTCACAAACATGAATGGTTCCAGATCAGCCAGCCAGCGATCCACATCGCCGGGATAGTCGTAAGGTTCGGCGGAATCATTTGTTCCATCACCACCCAATAAGTAA